>JAJONK010000216.1 GCA_021323355.1 Deltaproteobacteria bacterium | reverse complement strand
TGAGGGGAGGATCGAATTCTTAGGACGTGAGCTAAACGGCATGGCTCCTTATCAGGTCAACCGTTGTGGTGTCGCACGCACCTTTCAGAATATCCGCATTTTTAAAGAAATGTCTGTCTTAGAAAATGTTCTTGTCGCAATTAGGCCGCAACGCAACCATAGTCCGGCAAGTGTGCTTCTCTCGTCTCACGGTGTGCGTCATTCTAGACAGCGCGAAGAAGAGCTCGCGCGCGAGCTCTTGCGCAGAGTCAGCCTACTCGACACGGCTGATCAGGCAGCAGGTACGCTTTCTTACGGCGCGCAGCGGCGTCTAGAGATTGCGCGCGCGCTTGCGACCGCGCCCAAGTTGCTGCTCTTGGATGAACCGGCGGCTGGTATGAATCCTGTCGAAAAGCAGCAATTGATGAATGAGATTATCAAGCTCGATCAAAGTGGCCTTAGCATATTACTGATTGAGCACGACATGAGCTTTGTCATGGGCATCTGCAAGCAAATCATTGTAATGAATTTCGGTCGGGTGATCGCTGTCGGAAGCCCCGAACAAATTCGCCAAGACCCGCGGGTTATCGAGGCGTATTTGGGACGGGAAGACGAACCGGATTCGACTTCTTCCGAGCGCCCTGCATGAAAGCGCTTCTGCGGATTGCCGGTCTCCACGTCCACTACGGCGCAATTGAAGCGGTGAAAGGGATCAATCTAACGCTCCATCAAGGCCGGATAACAACACTGCTAGGCGCCAACGGCGCGGGTAAGTCAACCACGCTATTGACGATATCGGGAGTTTTGAAAGCCAGCGCCGGATCAATCCATTTTGACGGCATGGAAGTGCATCGACTTCCGCCGCACCGAATTGTTGCGCATGGGATCGTCCAAGTCCCAGAAGGCCGGGAAATTCTTACCACTCTCACGGTCAGAGAAAACTTGTTACTCGGAGCGTATCGGCGACACAGACACAAAACCGAGATCGCAGCTGATCTAGAAAACGTTCTAGGATTGTTTCCGCGACTGAAAGAGAGACTCGATGGCGCTGCAGGCAATCTGTCAGGAGGCGAGCAGCAGATGTTGGCCATTGCTCGCGCGTTGATGGCACGACCGAGATTGCTGCTGTTGGACGAACCATCTATGGGGTTAGCGCCGCTCCTGGTACAAGAAATCTTCAGAACCTTGCGCAAACTGAACGAGCGCGGCTTGACTATCTTTTTGGTCGAACAGAATGTCCGGCAAGCGCTCAAGATTGCGGATGACGCTTACATCCTGGAGAACGGCAAAACCGTGCTATCCGGGCCTAGCGCGGAGATGCTGAACAATCCCAGAATCATACAGGCTTATCTGGGGGGGTAAGCCGCGGTTGAAAGTAAAGGCGCCGAGCCGTAGGATTTGTGGTCAGGTACACTGAGATTCCCACCACAGCCATAACGTGACATTCTAGCCAAATCTGGCGTAATTAGTCTGATTTCGTTTTATTGCCTTCAGCAGGCAAATTCACACCCAGAGGGCGAATCGATGTCCAAGTGCTAATCTGCGTGGGAGACCGCGTTCAATTTAGCGTGGCAGACATTTACTGGATGGTGAGATTCGCGTTGAGAGTGAACCCGGCCACGGTTCCATCTTTGCGTTTACTATTCCCCGATCTCTACGGCGTCTGCGGCTTGAGCGGCGTTGGCTCGCCCTTGACTTCGTACGTCACCCGCAGTTAGGAAGATGATACTCAATCTATAAGCCGATTTGCGTCAGCGGCGGAAAGTTATCAATGAGCGCTTTAGCTGGAATCAGGGTCATTGAAATTGCGAGTTATGTGACGGGCCCGTTCGCTTCGCAACTCCTAGCCGACATGGGGGCCGACGTCGTTAAGATCGAGGAGCCGAAGCGTGGTGATCCATTCCGCGGGTGGGGTGAAAAGAACTACTCCGCCACCTTTTGTAGTCTCAACAGAAACAAAAGAAGCTTAACTTTGGATCTGCGCCATGACCAAGCCCGGGAGATCGTTCTGAAGCTGGCCGCTCAAAGCGATGTTTTGATCCAAAACTTTCGTCCGGGCGTGATGGAAAAACGCGGGCTCGGCTACGAGGACGTCCGCAAGGTCAATTCCAAGCTCGTTTACTGCTCAATCTCTGGCTTCGGCCCGAAGGGACCTTACCGGGACATGCCCGGTTATGACACCATTGGCCAGGCGCGAAGCGGCCTGCTCAGTTTACTTACTGATCCGGGCAAGCCTCAAGGCATGGGGATTTCCTTTTCGGATCACTTGACGGGTATGTACGCATGCTACGGTGTTTTGGCAGCTCTCATGAATCGAATGGTGACTGGACAGGGTCAACTGGTTGAAACGTCATTGCTCAGAGCGTCAATCTCTTTTATTGCTGAAAACGCCGCGCGCTATTTCGAAACGGGGCACGTGCCCCGGCGCAAGCATAGAACCACGACCGCAGGCGTCTTCGCCTTCGTTGATCAACAAAATCTGCCGTTCATCCTGCACATGTCTTCCCCTGACAAGTTCTGGAATGCGCTCTTCAAGGTGGTCGGGAGGACGGAGTGGAGCAATGACGCGCGTTTTAATAATCGGCAGGGCCGAATCGCTAATTACGACAGCCTCTATGAAGGTCTGCAAGAAATCTTTAAACGCGGTCGAAGGGAAGAATGGTTGAAGCAACTGATTGAAAATGATGTCCCCGCGGCGCCGCTGAATACTTTGGACGAGGTCTTTGACGATCCGCAAGTTCGTGAATACGGCTTTCCGCAAATCATCACTCACCCGAAAATGGGCGATGTTAAGATGGTCGGTAATGCGGTTGATATGAGCCGCACGCCCCCGACCATAGATAAACCGCCGCCCATTTTAGGCGAGCATGCCGATGATATTTTAAACTCGCTGGGTTATGACGCGGCGGCGATTCAGGCTTTGAGAGCAAAGGGGATAATCTGAACGATTGTACTGCCTCATCATGCTAACGGTTGGTCTGGTCAGAACAGTTCCGCTAATCACTCCAGTATGCCTAAACGACACCCCGGCTTGATTCCTCTTTCCCATGACCACCACCATGGTTTGGCGCTCGCGTTACGCTGCCGCAAGCAAGCTTTGGGACAGATCAAACCAACCGGCGCGGAAGGCTTGCGATTGCGCGCGCGTGAGTTTCTTACTCTATATGCGGCTGAGCTTAGGTCGCACTTTGAGGCTGAAGAGGGGATTCTTTTTCCGAAGATGAGCTTGCACGTGCCTGAGGGCGAAGAGCTGATCGCTGATCTTATGCGCGATCACGAAAGCGTGCGTCTGGCTATTCCAAAGTTGCAGGCGACCGTGGGTTTAGGAAAAGTGATTTTCGATCTTGGTGATCTTTTAGAGCGGCACATTCGCAGAGAAGAACGCGAGCTGTTTCCACTCTTCGAGCAACACGCCGCAGTGATCGGCGCCGATGAAATTGCCGAAAAATTAACCAATTTCTTGGAGCTTGCGCGAAGACGCGATTAGGCGGAAAGGTCACATCCTTCGTAGTTGACTTAGCTCGTCAGAAACTCGCACAGCCCGGCCCGCGCCGGAATAGATTTAACGTCAATAAAGATTACTTCTCCGACTCCATAAGCTTCAGGAGCACGTGGCGTCGATTCTTTGTGTAAGGTCTCACCTGGCTCGGCCAGCGGCCGTCTTCAATCGCTTTATCCCAGGCTGCGCTGGTTAGAACGTCGGGGCTGTCCAATTCGTAAATGGCGGTATAGCTGGGTTCATTGGGAATTTCGATGGTCTTGCGCTCGCCCCCGATATTCATCGTGAGCTCACCTCGGCGGTATCGAGTGATGCCCAGAACACCCGGCACCTTGCCCAAGTTCGGAACATGCTCTTTATCGTAAACCTCATTGAATATGGCATCGTGTTCCGGATCGACGTCCATGCTCGCGATCATTAAATATTTTGGTTTTCCGGGCATATCTGTTCTCCTCGTAACGTGCTGTTGTGTTCGAGCGGTTACATCCCCAAGAAGGTAGAAATTTCAGGAGCCGGGGATTTGATTTCAACGACAATGGATTCGTCAATCCCTTCGACGCCGTGCGGGACGCCCTGAGGATGCCGGCAAACATCGCCTGGCCCGAGAATGTAGGTTTCTTTGCCAACCGTCATCTTAACCTTGCCTTTTACAACGTAGGCCAAGGATTCGTGTTCGTGAACATGTAGAGGCGCTCCGACACCAGGTGTATAGTGAATTTCGAGGAGTGTCATTTCATCACCTTTGATAAGCGGCTTAACTAGCAAATCACCGTTCATCTGCTTGCCCTCGATCGATTTGACGACGAGCGATTTCACGTCCGCGTTTCTCGATAAAATCATCTCAGTCCCTCCGTTCCGCAGCAAAAAAGGTCCGCTGAGTGCTAACTATCAGTAAATAAGCGTCGAGTCTATCGTTCGTATGCTGGCTCGGGCCAGGTAATAGGCAGTTTTGAAAATGGATCACAGGATCGGATCTGTTTCGCAGAAATGGAACACGAATCTCGTGCATACGCCGTTTGGTACGGTGGCGGGGTGGCACATCCGTTGCGATTTAGGGCGGCTATGGGAGGTGCGTTCATCATGCAAGAACGACGAGAACAATTCTCATGTAGTTGTTTATTCAAGAACAACTTGCGCAAAGATGCAGAGGCGCATGAGCAGAATTGGACGAAAAATTCGTGAGTTCGTGATTAGCCTAAACCCTAGGGCCGCTAGCGCGCATGGTCTCACGGTTGAATGTCATTTTAGCAATGCGTCTTTAGCGACTAGATCTGCGCCGAGAGGCGTGCTTAGCACAAACAGAATTAACTTCGCAGGAGCAGTAATGGCAACAAACAAGAGCGAGAAAAAAACGAAACAGAAAGCCGGATCACCTAAACCGCAAGAACAAGAAAAGCATCCCGCTGAGTGGAGAGACGATTTGAGTCCTGAGCGGATGGAGGGACAGAATATCGGACCTTCTTCAAAACGCAACGATTCGGACACGCGCACTGCCGCCGATATCGACGTTCTTGCCGGACGTTTGGATGAGTTTACGCGCGACGAGTTGATGCAAATTCCGATCGCTCCGGCTGGGACAAAATTAAAGCAAGGCGCAGTTTACCTAGACATGCGGATTCCGGCCTCGGTGCCATTTGCCGCAACCGCCGACATCAAGGCTACAGAGATGAATTACTATGCGCCGAAGGCGGAGATACCGTATCAGCTGTGGAATAGGCTGGTCGCAGCTTTGGGGCCGGCGACGATGGGAGAAGCGTCTAAACGAGCCGAGGAGAACAAACCGTTTACGCCCGCCAGGG
>JAJONK010000215.1 GCA_021323355.1 Deltaproteobacteria bacterium | reverse complement strand
ATGAAAGTTCCGGAAGTGGAGCGTTGGCTTGCACCTATTTTGGGCTACGAGCCGGCCAAACGTTAATCGAAGTCAGAAGTCTTAGGCGGCTGTACTGAGAGTTTTAAAAAGGGATGCTAGTTTTCCACTTGAGTATCAAGATAACGGGGTTCTGATTACCAGAAGATTATCCCAATTGTGTAAGAGGCGTTGATGCTTATACGACGCAAAGTAGCTGTGTCGCCGCTCCGCATCATTGCGTAACGGATATACCGCTTGAGAGTTGATTGCGTTAAGCCTCTTGATATGATGCCGACCGTCGGCCAGTTTCACTCTGATCTCCGACACTAGTTTGTAGCTTGAATAGAAGGTTCGCGATCAATTCTTCGCACCGCGCTGATCGAGGGCCTTCCGAGATGCAACGGAGTGACACTCATGACTATTCCAACCGAACCGATTGGCAGTATTCCAAGGCCACTTGGACTGATCGAGGCGGTCACGGCATCAGGAGACGATGAAGATCCGAAGTTGAATGCACTCTATGACGCCGCCATTCGGGATACCATCGCACGCTTCGAGGCTACAGGCTCGCCGGTAATCAGCGACGGCGAGCAGAGAAAATACCATAATTTCTGGACGTACTCCGTTCAAGGTTTCGCCAATACTGCGCCCGATGGCTTCAAGATTCCTTTCGCCACTGGCCATACCCGCCGGATGCACCGACTCACATCGGGACCCTTTCGTTACAAGAGGTATGCCGACCAATATCTCGACGTCGCCATGCGTTACGCAAGAGTGGCGGTGAAGCAGGCGGTCATTTCGCCCTCTGCCTTGAGCCTTATGTATCCGGACCAGGGAATCCCCGGTTATTCGCGAGAGGAATTTAATAATGATTTGTTGAGCGAGCACGAGACCGAGATTCGCCGCTGCCTGGCAAAGGGGCGCGCACAAGGTGCAAATAGATTTCACCGAAGGCCGGCTGGCGATCAGATCGATCCTTCGGGCAATCTTCTGCAGAGCTTTATCGATCTAAACAATCTCGCATTGGCGCGATTCTCCGCCGAAGATCGTAAGCGCATCGGCGTGCATACCTGCCCGGGCGCGGACTGCGGCTCGACCCACAGCGCCGACATCGATTACGCCGAGTTGCTGCCCAGCCTGTTCGAGCTGCAGGCGGGGAATTTACATCGCCTTGACGGGAGAGAAAGACCGCGTCCATGTTTTGAAGATCATTCGCGATTGCATCAAACCGGATCAGCGGGTTTTTCTCGGCGTGGTTGCGACCATAGGTCCACGCATAGAGACTCTGGAAGAAGTTCGGGACCGGATCCTTGAGGCAGCGGAATACATCGCGATAGAGTAACTGGGCACCACCGACGACTGCGGCTTTTCGCCTTTCAGCGACGACACATCCACGAGCCGTGACACGGCCTTTGCGAAGATCCGAGCGCGGATGCTCGGCACGGCACTCGCGTCAAAGATACTGGAGCGTTGATGGCCGCAGAGGACAACGAAGAGAAGCTGCTGCGCTCAGTTGCGCTAAAGAACGCCAGAAGCATCCTCCGTGCGCGACAACGCGCGGAACGCGAACTGATCGGCGTAAAGGAAGCGCTGGAGCGGAAGACCGCGGAACTCGTGCATTCTCTGGCGATGACGCGCGCGACGTTGGAGTCTACAACCGATGGAATTCTGGTGACCAACGCAACCGGCGGGGTCACAGAGTTTAACCAGAACTACAGCGCAATGTGGCGCGTGACTGCCGAGCTCATGGAGACCAAGGATCACCGACAGCTGCTTGAGATTACTAGCCGGCAACTCAAAGAACCCGAGAAATTCCTTACCAGGATCCAAGAAATTTATGCATTCTCGCCGCCGGAGACGTTTGATCTTCTGGAGCTGGCCGATGGAAGACTTTTTGAGCGATTCTCAAGGATCCAGTTCATCGAGGAACGTGATTGTGGGCCGGGTCTGGAGCTTCCGCGATATCACTGAACGGAAAAGAGCCGAACAAGAGTTGCGGCAACAGCGCGAGTGGATTGAAGTCACGCTCTCTCCAGCATCGGTGATGCAGTGATCATCACGGATACCGAAGGCAAAGTCACGTTTCTAAATCCGGTGGCCGAAATGATGACCGGCTGGAAAACCGCCGAGGCATCGGCCAGCCTCTGGATAAAGTTTTCAACATTATCAGTGAAGACACTCGCAAGACGGCGAAGAATCCGGTGGATATAGTTTTGCGGGACGGAATAGTTGTCGGGCTGGCCAACCACACCGCTTTGATCGGCAAAGACGGTACGGAAAGAAGCATCGAAGACAGTGCTGCTCCCGTCAGAGATGCTACAGATACAATCTCCGGCGCAGTCATGGTTCTTCACGATGTGACGGAACGGCGCCGGGGCGGAAAAGGCTCTGAAGGAAGCAGACCAGAAAAAGGATCATTTCCTGGCGATCTTGGCGCACGAGCTTCGTAACCTGCTGGCGCCGATCCGGAACGGGTTGCAAATCCTCAATCTAGCCGACAATGACCTGACTATAGCGGAGAATGCGCGCTCGATTATGGATCAAGCTTTAAACCAGCTGGTCCGCATAGTAGATGATCTGCTCGATGTCAGCCGGATCACCACGGGTAAGCTAAAGCTTCGCACGGAGCGGGTCGAATTAGCGGCGGTGGTTCAGAGCTCGGTAGAGACGAGCTCGCCCGCTTATCGACGAGCAGGGTCATCATCTGAGTGTCCGCCTGCCACCGACGCCGATTCTGTTAGATGCCGATCCAACTCGGTTGGCCCAGGTGTTCTCAAATCTGCTGAACAACGCCGCCAAATACAGCGAGCAGGGTGGACGCATCACGTTATCCGGCGAGCCGGAGGGAGATGAGGTTATTGTGCGTGTCACGGATCGGGGAATTGGGATTTCCGCCGATCACCTGCCACGCATCTTTCAGCTCTTTGCGCAGGTGGAAACCTGCCTCCGATAGATCGCAAGGTGGATTGGGCATCGGGCTATCGCTGGTCAGAGGCCTGGTAGAGATACACGGTGGAACGATTGAGGCGCGCAGTGGTGGGCCTGGGCGCGGGAGCGAGCTGATGGTACGGCTGCTGCAAGCCAAACCGGAGCCTCTGTCGAAATCCCAAGCAGAAGAAGCTGATCGACAGAAAACGTCGCCTATGCCTAAGTACCGCATTTTGGTCGTGGATGATAATCGGCTCAGCGCTCAGAGCACCGCGATCGCCTTAGGCTTGATGGGACATGATCTCGCCACAGCGTGCGACGGTTGAAGGAATAGAACTCGCACGCACGTTTCGCCCCGATGTGATACTCATGGATATTGGCTTGCCTGAAATGAACGGTCATGAAACGGCGCGACGGATCCGTGACCAACCCGGGGGCAAAAACATTCTCCTGATCGCCGTGCCAGGTTATGGCCAGGAAGAAGACCGACGCCGCTCACTCGACGCGGGATTTGATTATCATCTCGTCAAGCCGTTAAACTTCGCCGAGCTCAAGAACAAATTATCTGAGCTCCGGGCTGTTCCGGAGAAGCCGAGGCGCTTTTTGACTCGCGCAAAGACCCGTTGAGAGCTCATCCTAGCGAGCGACCTCGGTAGAAACCCCGCTCCAACGGCCTTAGCAATAAAAAACTTCTCGCATAAAGTCCGCTTCTCGTCCTACACTCTCTTCTAGCTATGTGAGAGACACCGCTTGGCGGCTCGCTAAATAGATCATGAAATCGTACTGTTGGTAGCTGGTTTCTTTCCACTCAGCCGCCGCAGATGCGGAAAGATATTCACCAGTTCAGTCTGTTCTATTTTCCTCGTAGGCTCGACGGTATTCCGGCAGGAAACCACACCAGGTAAATTTAGTGCATCTGCATCCTTTCACCAGACACGCTCCGTGGCCGTTTGTTCCGCGATGCTGAGACTGCGGTCCGTCGCCGTCATGAGTGCAGGCGCAAACGCTTCTTGGCTTGGTATAAGATCTGATCGTGGCTCTCGCTTGTTTGTTTGCCATCGCCTTCTTAGATTTGGATCGGTTGGAGTGAATTATTTCCGCCTTTTTCTTCGCCGGTGTTTCCTTGAGCGATGCCGCCATACCAAGTATCCGAGATAAACGAGCCCTAGAGCTAAGAGCATCAAGTCTATACATTGAAGGGTTAGCACCGTATCAGGGGTGAGCCAGCTAAAGTGCCGTGATTAGAGCAGTGATTAAGAAAAAGTCCTAAGAAAAGGATCGTCGAGATAAACACAGGAATACCTCTTCACCGAAATTGGACCAGAAGTCCCGCAACTTATTCATAGTGCCAAATTCTAACCGCAAGAACCGGACCGATCCAAAATGTTTCAAAATATCTTCTAAAGGTCACGTATGGCGATGTTTGACGATGATTCTCAGCTGACAATGACTGACACGTCACGACGGACCAAACTCAGCGGTGTGGAGCCTGTCAAGAAGCACACGTGTCGCACAATGGATGCTCATTGGTACCTGCGCCAGCTCCTTCGCGCCCGGATCCTTGGGGTCGGGATCCCGCGGAGTGACCGCACCTATGCAGGCGACCTATTAACTGGCATGAGTAGATAGTGAACGCGAGACAATCATCAACTCTTGAGCAGGTCGAAACCGGCGCCTCAGGTGTTCGCATCTTAGACGATATGCGCAAGCTCCTGGAGCTCGCTTTTACGCCCAATAAGGGGAGCGACTACTCCGCGACTTTCCACGTTCGCAAGAAGTTAGTTGCGATATGCAAGCCCCGCAAATAGTTACTCACATAGTACAGCATTCGACCGAGCACGGACTTTGCGCGCCGAGGGCAGAGGCTGACAAACCCTTGATCCAAAATACCTGGAATAGCTGAGTACGTGCCGCAGTGCAGATCCTTATGTAGTCACGCAGGCAAGCTGCAGGTGCTATAGGCACGATACCAGAGTCTTAGCCGCAGACAGCAGTAGACCAGTACCGCTATAAATCGCCCTTCACTAAAAAGATCAGTGGCTTGATAAGAGTGTCTCACGACGCGGAACTTGGCGATCTCTGAGGCTCGAGCCTAAGACTGTGCAGAACAAGATGGCTGCTGCCCTGTTTCGTAAGGACAGTTTATTGCTGGGATGCTAACTCTCTCAAGAGCGCCCTCAGCCGAAACAACAAAATGACGTCAATGGGCTAAGACCAAAACATTTTCGGATGAGGGGTTAGTTAAGGAAAGTGTGATGGTGGTCCCAACGGGAATCGAACCCGTGTTACCGACGTGAGAGGCCGGTGTCCTAACCGCTAGACGATGGGACCGTTGGCTGAGGAGGAAGGACTCGA
>JAJONK010000214.1 GCA_021323355.1 Deltaproteobacteria bacterium | reverse complement strand
CACTTGCGTCGCCAGAAGCGTCACCCGTCCCGGATCAATGCCATTGCCTTTTAGGACCAGTGCCGCAGACATTCCCACAGCATCGGTCAGAGCCGTAACTGCAACCACTTTTCCAATTAACTCTTGCACGCTTTTAATTTCAGGTTGCGCAATCAGGGCGTGGCTTGGATCGTGCTGCACGTAGAACACTCTCTTCAGCGGCAAGCCGCGCATAATAGCCGAGGTCGCAGCGCCCAAGGTCGCGGAGAAGTCCAATTCGCCGGCGACCAAAGCAGCGATGGCGGTGGGCGGCGCCATGACGATCAACTGCGGCTCGATCTGCTCCGCTGCGAAGAATCCTTTATCCTTGCCGAAGTAGTACGGCATATCGACAGACTCTTCGATGGAACATGAACGCTTACCTGGGTCGCGCTCGACGCCGCACCGCCCGGTGAAGCAAATAAGCTAATCACAATCAGGATGACCAGTTTGATGATCATCTTGGCGCCAAAAACTTTGTACATGACAACTCTCTCTAGTTTGCTAAGGTCGGGGCGTAGCCTCGGATGAATCAATTCCGACGTCGAAATCCGAGCTGAACACATTTTGAATCGCGGCGCGAACGCCCGAGCTCGCGCGAATCTAACGATGCTCATCGATGACCATGAGTTCTCCAACTAAACGAAGTAGCCTAAGGATCGCGCAAGGTGGCGCGGATAACGCAAACCCCGTACTCAACTGTCAAGCGCTATGCTCTGGTTATCTTTGATAAAGCACACAGGCATATGAGTCGTGTTGCGAGCGTAACCGATTCGTCCGTGGCAATCGATCATGATCAGGCCGGCTTGGGCTCCTGTTTTTGCCTCCAACAGTTCTAGAGATTTACGCGCGGCCGCATTTGGATCGATGCCTTCGGCGAGAAAGTCAATGGCAGTCTTGCCCAGGACAACGCGAATAATCGCTTCGCCCAATCCCGTGCAGGAGACACCACCGCGATCGTCGGCATATGTTCCGCAGCCGGGCAAGGGCGAATCGCCGATGCGACCCGGCAGCTTATTGAAAATCCCGCCGGTGGAAGTCGCCACCGCGATTTTTCCGTTAGCGTCCAACACCACGCACCCCACCGTGCCGTGCTTCTCTGCCCAACGTTTTCTCTCGTGTTCGACAATCAGCGATTCTGGAGAACATTCCGGAAAGCCAATTTCCCGCGCAAACATCAGCGCGCCCTCGCTCCCCAGGATCACGTGCCGGCCATCCTCCATGACCCGACGCGCCAGCTTGATGGGGTTCTTAATTCGTTGTAACGCTGCCACAGCACCAACACGCAACAAATCGCCGTCCATGATCGCCGCATCCATCTCCACATTGCCAATTTGATTGAGCGTCGAACCAGTACCGGCATTGAAGAGCGGATTATCTTCGAGAACCATCACTGCGGCTTCGGCCGCGTCCAGTGCCGATCCGTTCTGCGCAAGAATATCCCAGGCCGCCAGCGCCGCTGCTTTGCATCCCTCGAGCCGCTCTCGCAGCGAATCGTCCCGGATCGGACCGGCGCCGCCATGAACGATTACGGCTGGTTTGGCATTGGTCATAATGTTTCAAAGCAATATGGAGTATTAACGGAAAAATCCTGCGCGCACCATCGAGTCTCGACTTTGAACTACCAGGCGACTAGTCAATTCAGTTCTCTGAGGATCGCGCGGCAGGGCGCGCCGTCCGATCCCGCGAGTTTCACCGGTGGGCAAATCAGCTCATACCGGCCCGGCGGAACCTGCGATAGATCGACGCCTTCGAGAAGCACCACTCCGTAATCGAGGAATGCTCGATGAACCGGAACCTGCTCATCGGCATGAGCCGCTGAAAGATAGTCGAGACCGACGAGACGAACGCCTGCATCAACCAATGCCTTCGCGCCGTCAACTGAAAATGCGGCGAAACTCGCATCATAGACGCCTTTGTGCAGTAGCTGCGAGTTGCGCGTTTTGAACAAGACTCGGTCCTCGCCTCGTATCGCGAGTTTGTTGATATCGCCTGCTGTTATATGACTGCCGGGTTCGAGCTCACAAACCCTGGCCGGTCCAATGAATAGATCCAGCGGCAGCGATTCGATCGTGACGCCCTCGGGTACGAAATGGAAAGGCGCGTCGACATGGGTCCCGGCATGCACGCTGGTATGGATCGACGATGAATTGTTCGTATCACCGCGGCTCATACGCTTGCGCTCGATTAATTGCAGCGGGGTTCCGGTGACCCAATGAATCGTCTGAGGCGAAAGGCTAAGAGAGATATCGAAGAGTTTCACGGCAGCACCTCCTGTCGTGTCGGATCTTATGCGACACTGTTCGGACTCACAAGTATGAACTCATCTGCCCAGATGGATCGCCGCATTGCCGGCAACGACGCTCAATATACCCAGGAGAGTTTTAAGATTGATCGGTTCCATCTGCCGTAGAAAAATTCGTGCTTCAATGAGCGCCCAGATTGGATAACTGGCAGCGATCGGCGCTACCACCACAACCCGGCCCATACTGATGGCTGTTATGATAAAAAGAATTGAAAAGGTTTCGAATAAGCCGGTGCCAATAAACGGCCAAAAAGACCTGCGGTCCCAGACCAGCTTCTGTGACCGCGGCGAAGCCGCAAGGTAGATCAAAAATCCAGCTAGAGAGACAGTGCCCATAAGAGCGGAAAAAAACAGGGGTTCGTTGGCCATGGCGAGAACGTAACGACGAATCGGATGGTTCATGCCGGTCAGAAAAGCGGCTCCGAGCGGCAGCAATAGGTGCCACCGGCGAAATGCCGCAAGCTGTTGTTCCGGCTTCCAAGAAACCAAAACGATGCCGCCAACCACCAGGACCGTCCCCAAAACGATCAACAGAGAGGGTTGTTCGCCGAGAATTGTCACCGCAATAATGGCGCTTACTAACGGGCTGATCGACTGGAGCGCGCTGCTGCGCGATGCTCCAATCTTTTCCACGCCGGTATAAGCAAGAAGTCGAACACCCAGCTGAAAAATGCCTACCACAGTAAACAAAAGAATTCCGGCTAACGGCACCGCATGCACACCGCCGCTGGCATAGACTGCGGACCACAGCAGCAGGTTCTGCATGAGAATCGAAAACAGGGTCACCGTCGTCGGGGTTGAATAGCGCAGGCCGGCGCGCGCCGACACCAGCGCGGATGCGTATAGGACCGAGGTTATCAAAGCCAGCAGTTGCGCTGTGGCGTCGGAAGTCATAACCAGGTGAAACTCGCAACAACAGAAGCACGCTTTGATGAGAGTGAAGGCAGTTTAAATTACTCAGTTGGGCGTCGGGCCGAGCCTCTTGATAGACTCGTTTACAGATGCTTGAAGGTCAACCGTTCTCTAGAAAATTTCTGTAGATTCTTTTTACTGGCGGCTCGAATTTCCAAAGCATCGTGCGGTTCCTGTGATCGTGTGCATAGAATCGGCTCTAAGCTCTGAGCCCAACACGCAACCAGAGCCAAGCGATGGAGCCAAGGAACGGGGGTCTTTCAGCTGGCTGCGAGCGCGCGGCGAAATTTTTCACGATGCTCGTGGCTGTAAAGCCGCGGGAAATTCTCGGGATACGCTTCGCCGGGTTCGACTTTGAGATCGACAAAGATCGGCCCGTCTTCCTTTAGAATGCGCGGCAACTCGCGTTCCCATTCGGCAATATCGGCCAGTTCGTAGGTGTTTCGGTATCCTGCGGTTTTGGCAAAATCGGTAAATCGAATTTGTCCGGCGCGCGGTATCGGCACGGCGCCGTTCGTTTCGTAGGTGCCGTTTTCGCAAAGGCAATGAACTAGATTCTTTGGCGCTTGGTTGGCGATGGTGACCAAGCTGCCAAGGTTCATCAGCAAACTGCCGTCTCCGTCAAAAACGATGACGCGGCGGTCCGGGCGCCCGAGGGCCAAACCGAGGGCATGGGATGAACCCTGCCCCATCGCGCCGGTGAATGTATAATTAAGATCATTGGGCGCAATATGCGTAATCTCTTGCGCCGCCATGTAAACCGCCACAACGATTTCATCTTTTCGTTGACGTGCGAAGGCTTTGAGCATTTCATCGCGTTTCATCATCGCTAGCGCGGCTCCCTTCCGATTAGCACAGCTACAGGAAACGATTCAGCGAAGGCTTTGTCGATGGCCGGGCCGATTTTTTTCGCGTCGGCGTCACGTTCAACGAGGTAGTGTTCGATTCCCATCACGTCAAGGATCGGCTCGATGATCTTCACTCCATACTTCTTGGAGTTTGTCGGCGCCACGTCCGGTTCTTTGCCCAGTAGCCCGACAACCATGCAGACCGGAAATCTCCCTTCGACGCCGATGCCGCGGATCGAGTTGATCGAATCGAGTAAACCCGTGTACTGCATCATCAGAACCGAACGCTTGCCTGCGGCGTAAAGCCCGCTGCACACCGACACGCCTTCGTCTTCCTTGCATACCTGAACGACATGAAAGTCGCCGTCGCTCAGCATGCCTTTGAGAAGATGTTGACTGGTGACACGGTCCGGCAAGGCGACGACGAAGTGAATGCCGGCGCGTTTAATCTCGCTGCTGATTGCTGCAGCCGTCAACGGGTAATCAGCCATGGAGCCTCCAGACAAAATCTGTTCAATAGTTCAAGGTTCAACCGTTCAACGCCCGAGCGCTTTCGCGCGTTCAAGCTGCTGAAACCGATCGGAATAGGTTTGCACCTAGAATATTTAAATGTTTTGAGCGTAGGCGTTGTGCGGCTCCCGCTGTCTGACATTGAACCTTTGAACTGTTGAACTTTTGAACCTTTCCTAAGCGACTTCCTGCACAAAATCCGCCAAGCGCTCGCCGATCATGATCGAGGTTAAATTCGTATTGGCCCGACTCACTACCGGCATAATCGAAGCGTCTCCCACCCAAAGATTGGCAATCCCATGAACCCGCAACCTTTGATCGACCACCGCCATGCTGTCAGACGCCGGTCCCATCTTACAGGTGCCGACGCCGTGATGATAGCTGTCATAGGTCGTCCGCGCGAACTTGCCCCAATCTTCGCCGGGACCTGGTTGAATTAAAGGACCGTAAAACTCTCTGGTCTGCTCCTTGTGCACGAGCTCATCGATGAACTGCATGGCTTCGATCATTGCTTTTAAATCTTCGGGATGTTCGAGCATGCAGGAGTCAATGCCGAGCTGCTCCTGGGGGTCCGCGCTCTGCAGAAAAACTCGGCCGCGATTTCGCTGCTCGAGCAAGTGCGCCGAGACCGGCATCATGCGCTTAAGACCGCTCACCTCCGTCGGCGGCCGCATGTTGATGTGAAAATTGGCCGCCTCAC
>JAJONK010000213.1 GCA_021323355.1 Deltaproteobacteria bacterium | reverse complement strand
AGTGGCAAGAAAGCCGGCGACAAAACCAAACAGTAGCTGTGCCGAAGAGTTCGCGCGCATGCCATCAGCCATAAAGTGATCCTCCCAGAAAATTTCTTGGAGATCTACCTATACGCTATCTCTAGCGCGATCGGCCCAGGAGGCAAGCACCTCCCAGCCGCTCACATCTCGTAGTCCGGGTCCAACCTAAATTCTTTTGCTAAGAGAGGGTTGATTTTCAGACACATTCGCGAAAGTTTACCCATAGGGATTGCGCAATAACGAAGTCGGCAACTATTCAGGCAAGATGAATTAGGCCCTGGAATTCGCCTATGCAGATTGCTTGATCAGTTTAGCTAAGCCGGATTTAACTTGAAATGGCGTTGACCCTGCGATTGAAAATTCCAAGCGGTTTGTGGATCTTTCTTATTGATCCCTGCGGAGGATACTTACTTGGCGCAATCCAGCATAAAGTTTGGCAGCAATCGGTTTATATGTGAAGGTGATTTCACCATCATCGGCCTCAATGATGCAGGAGGTGTCGTGATAGGCGCCACATTGCCGCCGCCGACTCAGTCAGTGTGGGTCGAATTCAAAGCAGGTGGCGTATTCTTGAATGCTGACCTGTCAGATGCCGATGGAGGTTTAATCGCCAGAATTCGCAGTAACGCAATCGAATTTAACAAGAATAATCTCTACTCGGTGCAATTGCTTCCTCCCAACCACAATCCTCCTGAGCGCATAGTCGTAACCGACAGGCATGGAGAAACAGCCATCGACTTAAGTCTCAAAGAAAATGCTTGGGAGTTCACCGGAGACTTCTACGCCCAGGGACAACATCTTGTAGTGACAGGACAGGGACTCACTCTGAACCCGCAGAGTTCTCAGGGTTGATCGGAATTCTTCTCGGACCAGCAAACCCATCGCTCAGCTTTCAACATTTTTTACTAGGTGAAAAATGCTGCACAATCTATCGGTACTCTTCTTTTAAGGTTATATTCTCATCAGCTCTGAGGCACAGTCTAGACTCAATGCTCAACAACGTCATGCATGCACAAGGAGGAATCGGTGAAAATTCTTAAATTGTCGTACGTGCTCGCATTTGCGCTTTCATTTGGTGGGTCTTACGCAAGCGCCCAGGACCAGCAGCCGGGGTCCAAGGCGCCGAAAGGCACCACCGCGGAGAAGCAGCTTCGCTCGCCCGATGTCGTTTACGTTCCAACACCCGCTGAAACCGTGGACGCGATGCTCAAAGTTGCCAAGGTCGGCAAGGAGGACGTAGTCTATGATTTAGGTTCGGGCGACGGACGCATCCCGATCATGGCGGTGCAGAAGTACAATGCGGCGCGCGCCATCGGCATCGACATCAATCCCGACCGTATTAAGGAAGCTCAGGCGAATCACAAGGCCGCCGGCGTTGGCGACCGCGTGCGTTTCCTCAACGAGGACTTGTTCCAAGCGGATATCAGCGAGGCAACCGTCGTCACGCTCTACTTACTGCCTAGCCTCAATCTCAAATTGCTGCCAAAACTTTTATCTGAACTAAAGCCGGGGACCCGTATTGTCTCGCACGCTTTCGACATGGGCAGTTGGAAACCCCAGCAGACATTGAACGCTGGCGGGAGCACGGTCTATTTCTGGACGATTCCCGCGAAGGGAACGCCCGAATACGAAGCGGCATCTACCGCGGCAAGCAAGACCTGATATCGATTGCTGCGCTACGGCTGAGAGACGTGGTTTGAAGAACCGTGTCTTTCGGCCTAGCGCCATATTCTCACGGTAAGTTGGCCCAGGATACCTTGACGATCTTGCATCCGAAAACGCTGAACAGGTTCACGCCTTCCATCTCGCAGATGTCATGTATGGAGCTGGCCATTGAACAACTTGAACGTTGAACAGAATTTGGAGGAGCGTTACTTCTAGAGCTCCGTACGCGCGTTGTTTCTCGGACTGCATCCCTTCAGCTTGTTAGTCTATCCGCGCATGGCGGATATCTGTTGCGATATCCCTTCCACTTGGGCGCGAATCATTCGTCAAACGCCCTGCGGGCTTCTCGACTTGAGAAGCTGTTAAATATTTCTTGCGGATCGCGAAACGGTTGGGATACCCTCTAGCCGTAGGAGGGTCGAAGACACGCAGAAGTTGCTGCAAATCGCTGCATGACGGCTCGTTCGCAGCGGAGTCGAAAGTGGCTGCCGGCTCGCGCTACGCTGAACGCTCCGGCTGACGATCTCCGCGGCATCATCGCGGCAGCAAGGTTTGCTTGACCATCCTCATTGACCGGTTCAACGATGACAATGAAGCAGAAACTTGATTTACACTCACCCGACCCAACCCAAGTGAACAACCCTCGAGGATTTTTTGCAGGCGCCGGATCCAAGCGCAATCTGGCGGTGACCGGCGTCATGCTGGTAATTTTCTTGTTTGCCATCGATGCCACCATTGTCGCCACTTCAATGCCAACGATCGTCGCCCAACTCGGCGGCTTGGAACTCTATAGCTGGGTATTCTCGATTTACATGCTCAGTTCTGCGCTCACAACGCCGCTCTTCGGCAAGCTCTCCGATCTCTACAGCCGGCGCAGGCTCATGCTCATCGGTATCGGCTTATTCGTCGTCGGCTCGGTATTGTGCGGCGCGGCGCAAAGCATGGAGCAGCTCGTGTTGTTCCGCGCCGTGCAGGGTCTCGGCGGCGGCGCGATCTACGCGCTTTCATTCATCGTCGTCGGCATTTTGTTCCAGCCCGAGGAGCGCGCTCGAATGCAGGGCATCATCAGCGGCATCTGGGGCGTCGCATCGGTGCTCGGCCCATTGGCCGGCGGCATCATCGTCGAACACTGGCATTGGCGTTGGGCATTTTTCGTCAATTTACCGATTGCCGCGGTCGCCATCGGCTTGATTGTCGTTGGCCTCAAAGAGGCGGGCCACAGACGGCGCGAGCATAAACTCGATATCGCCGGCATGCTCGCCTTGCTGGCGGCGTTGTTGCTGCTGTTTTACGCGCTGTCCCACAGCGCTCATTCGCACCAGCCGCTCGACATGACCCTTGCCGGCCTTATTGTTCTGGCGTTGATTTTTCTCCTAATATTTTACTTCATCGAACGCCGAGCCGCCGAACCAGTGATCCCGCTGGACTTGTTTCATTCGAGCTCTTATAAAACCTCCACCGCTGTGGCGACGCTCGCAGCGATGGGCGTGTTCGGCGCCATCAGTTATCTGCCGCTCTACCTTCAAGGCGTGACCGGTCTCACCGCTTCCCGCGCCGGAATGGTGTTGTTGTTTCTGAGCATGGCGTGGACGTTGGGCAGCTTGGTCGCCGGGCAAGCAAGCAATCGTTTCGGCTATCGCGCCGTGGCCGCCACCGGCATGTTGCTCATGGCCGTCGGCTACAGTTTCTTTGTTCTCTTCGAAGCGGCACTGACGGTTCCCTGGGTGATTGTAAGCGCTACTTTGATCGGCACCGGCATGGGCATGGCCAATCTGATAACTCTAGTGGCAGTGCAGAATTCGGTTTCACCTCAGCGCATCGGCGTGGCCACTTCGACCTTGATGCTGTTCAGAACTTTCGGCGGCGCATTCTCCGTGAGCTTGATGGGAACAGTGCTGCTGCATCAGATGCAGCGTGGCTTAACTAAGCTTTCCGGTAGCGGACTTTCGAGCGCATTGCTCGATAAGCTCGCTCATCCGCAAAATCTTTTGGAACCGGCAACGCGCATGCAGATTGCGCCGGAACTGCTGCCGAGACTTATCGCGATTCTCAGCAATGCCCTTTGGTACGCCTTTCTGACTGGATTTGTGCTCATGGCGATCGGCGTGATCCCCAGTCTGCTCATGCCGGGTGCCAGGCCCGCTGGGCCGGCTCAACGGCCTCAGAAAGCGCGGTAAAATCCACTTCGATTGCGCGAATCCGCCGTCAACCGCAGCGGATCGTCCCGGCAAATTTCCTGTGTCCGAATTCCTATCACCACCGCGTTTGACGCGGAACTCATCAACTTGTACACCTGATTGTCAATACTCCATGCTCCCAATAGTCGACACTCACTGGCATGAACCCGGATTTCGCAGTAGAGACGGATACCTGCAGAGTGATCGAGGGGCGAGCGCGGAGGAGCAGGGCCGCGTCGCGGCATCTCAAATCGCAAATCTCAAATGGCAGAAACTGAGATCTGAAATTTGAGATTCCGAGCGCAGCGAGGATTGAGGCCACTATCAGCCACAGACCTATTGCCTTCGTTCCGGAGGGTTCGTCCCGTGATCGCTGTGTCACCCTGAAGTGCGGAATTCGCGATGAATGATCAAACCACCTCTGTCGTTACCGCAACCGTCGCCTCGGACGAAACCCCGACTCTCGAAGCTACACTGCGCCAAAAGCGCATGGCGCTCGGCCTGATCAGCGGTTGCCATGTTTTGAATCACCTCCAATACAGCATCACTTCGGTGATCTTCCCGGTGATGATGACCGAGCTCGGCTTCGGTCTGGTCGGACTGGGCTTTATTTCAGCGCTATCGAGCTTTGTCGGCCAGGGGCTGCAAGTCATCTATGGTTTTCTCGCGGCTTTTTTCAAACGCACCACCATGCTGGCGATCGGTAACATCGCGGTCGGACTAACGGCGATGTTGCAATACTTCATCGGCAGCTACCCGCAGCTGGTTGCGGCGCGCGTCGCCATCGATGCCGGCTCCAGTCCGCAGCATCCGCTCGGCTCGAGCATTCTCTCGCGCTACTATCCCAAAGCTCGCGGTTGGGCGCTCACGTTTCATCACTCGGCGGGCAGTCTCGGATCGTTCATCGGACCGGCGGCGGCGTCACTCGCGCTTCTTTACATGGGCTGGCGCAGCGCTTTTGTGATCTTCGGATCGCTGAGCTTGCTCATGGGATTGACGCTGTTCTGGGTCAGCGATCATAGCACCGCCCGTGACAGCGCCGGCGGCAAGACAAAGACCAAAGCAGGTTTCGACGCCTATATTCAGTGCCTTAGGAATCGTAATATCCTATTCACATCGCTGGTGCTCATGGCCGGCGCTGCGGGACGCGGCACCGGCGTCAACATGACTTACCTGGTACCTTTCTTCATGGCCCAATACGGCGTCAGCGCGTCCGGCGGCGGGCTGCTCCTGACGCTCATGCAAGGCGCGGGATTGGTGGGTCCCCTGGCAATCGCCTGGTTTTCCGATCGCAGCGGCAAACGCCGCGGTATCACCCAAGTAACCCTGCTGTTATCAGCGATCATGACGGTTTGGCTTGTCCAACACCAATCGTTGACGATTTTGTTCTATCTCAACCTGATTCTTTACGGCGCCTTCGTCCAAGCACGCGGCGC
>JAJONK010000212.1 GCA_021323355.1 Deltaproteobacteria bacterium | reverse complement strand
CACTTTTCGCAGCCGTGAATTCGAGCAGATGGAAATCGAGTTTTTCGTCATGCCCGGCACCGATGAAGAATGGCATCAAAGATGGCTTGATGAACGCTTTGCTTGGTATTCAAAATACGGCATCCGCAAAGAGAACCTGCGATTGCGCGAGCACGAGAAAGACGAGCTGGCGCATTATGCCAAGCGCACTGCCGATATCGAGTATCTATTCCCGATGGGCTGGAGCGAATTGGAAGGCGTCGCCAACCGCACCGACTTCGATCTCAAACAACATGCGCAGTTTAGCGGCAAAGCGTTGGAGTACTTTGATGAAGAAAGCAAGCAGAAGATTGTTCCGTACGTGATCGAACCTTCCGCCGGCGCCGACCGCGCGACACTGGCGTTTTTGGTCGACGCCTATCAGGAAGAGGAAGTTAGATCGGAGAAGCGGGTTGTTCTGAAATTTCATCCTGAACTGGCGCCGATAAAAATCGCGGTATTGCCGCTATTGAAGAAAAACGATCGCATCGTTGAGACCGCAAAAAAGCTCATGCTGGATCTGCGCAAACGCTGGCACGCTGTCTACGACGACACCGCCTCCATAGGCCGGCTGTACCGGCGGCAGGATCGGCAGGATGAAGTAGGCACGCCGTTTTGCGTGACGATAGACGTTCAAACCGTCGGCGATAGTAAGTCGGCTGCCGATGAAAAAGTCACCATCCGCGACCGTAACACGATGCAACAAATTCGCGTGCCCTTGGCTAACGTCGAAGTCGTTATGTCGGAGCTAATGACCGGCCATTGGAACGACGTCGCCCGAAGTTCTGGCGTTGCTACTGTCGCTTCTGCCGACTGATCTCGCTCCAGCCTAATGCGTCGGGTTGAGCTGGAGCGGCGGCGCCAGGTAGCAAGCAGTCTTTCTAAAATCTGTTCAGAACCTAAAAGGTAACGACGATTTACCGCTACTACCTTCGCATCAAGTTTCTCATCGACCGCTATCGGCGCCAGCTCATTCTCGGAGTGCTCTCACTGATTGGAACGGATGTCACGGGCATCGCGCTCCCATGGCTGATCAAGGAAGGCATCGATGCGGCAGTGCAGAAGAAGTTGGCCGGCCTCTCGCTGATCTATTTTCCCTTGCTGATCCTATTGGCGGCAATCCTCCAGGGCTTTTTCCGCTACTGCTGGCGCATCAATATCAACGGTTTTTCGCGCAAAGCGGAAGCCGATTTGCGCGAAAAAGTTTTTTCTCATCTGCAGAAGCTCCCGCTCGGCTATTTTCAGCACAACAAGACCGGCGATTTGATGTCGCGTCTTACTATCGACGTTCAGGCGGTGCGCGAGTTGCTTGGATTCGGTTCGCTTGCCAGCATCGATGCCATCATCACAATTATTTTCAGTCTGGCCTGCATGATCTATATCGATCCATGGCTCACGTTCTGGTCGTTGCTGGCGATGCCAATGATCACGGTGACGGTTCGCACGTTCGGCCGGCATATCTTCCGTTGGTCCCATTCGGTGCAAGAACAGTTAAGTGACATAAGCGCTTACGTCCAGGAGAATCTCGCGGGCATGCGCGTTGTCCAGGTTTACGCGCAGGAAGACAATCAGATTCGCGGATTCGAGAAGATCAGCGCAGAGTGCATGCGCAAAAACATGTGGCTGGCGATCCTCTGGGGAATATTCTGGCCGCTCATGCGGGTGGTGTCCGGTGTCGCCGCGACAATAGTTCTGTGGCTCGGCGGGCGCCAGGTGCTGCAAGGTAGCATGAGCCTCGGCGAGTTTGTCGCGTTCAACGGATACCTGGGCATGTTGACCTGGCCGTTAATGGCGATTGGCTACGTTGTCAACCAGTATCAGCGAGGCACCGCGGCTTTGAGCAGAATTGGCGAAGTTCTAGACGCCGAACCGTCGCCGCGCTACGACGCAGCCGTTTTTACCGATCAGCAACGCGCAAGCGATCTGGCGGTAGAGTTTCGTAATCTTACTTTCACTTATGGCGATAATGGACCGGCTCTGAAAAATATCACCCTAGCCATTCCGGCGGGCAGCGTATGCGCCATCGTCGGTGAAACGGGTTCGGGGAAGAGCACTCTAGCTAATTTGCTGCTGCGGCTCCACGAGCCGCCATCCGACACCATCTTCATCAACGGTATGGATATTACCAAGATGCCGCCGCGAGTACTGACTGATTCCGTCGGCTACGTCTCGCAGGACATCTTTCTTTTCTCGGGGAGCATTCGCGAAAACGTTCTGTTCGGGACGAACCTAGTTGACGAAGCAGCTGTCGAACAGGCGTCGAGCGCGGCGCAGCTTCTGCCTGCGGTTCAGGAATTTCCGGGCAAGTTCGAAACCATAATAGGTGAACGCGGCGTGCGACTCTCGGGCGGGCAAAAGCAGCGCACTGCATTGGCGCGGGCAATTATCAAAAACCCGCCGATCTTGATCCTCGACGATGCTTTTTCCAGTGTCGATGCAGAAACCGAGGAGAAGATCCTTGCGCGACTGCGAGATTTTATGGCCGGCCGCACTACCTTGCTGGTTTCCCATCGCATCGCAACCGTGCGCGATGCGGATCTGATCGTTTACCTGCGCCAGGGCGAGATCATCGAGAGAGGTCGCCACGACGAGCTGCTCGAACGACGGGGCGCCTATTACGAGCTTTACCGCCGTCAACAACTAGTGCGCGAAGTTGAAAGGCTCGATCGAATGGACAGTCGACTGTGAGCCAAGATCCGCACGCCGAAGACGAAATCCTGGGCAAAGCTTACGATGCCCGTTTGATGCGCCGCATACTGCGCTATCTCCAACCCTATTGGAAGCTGCTAGCGGTGGCGCTTGCGTTTTTGATCTCCCATACGGCAACCGAGCTGCTCCGCCCCTACATCACGAAAATCGCTATCGACCGCTATATTGCCACCGGGGACATCGGCGGTTTGGATTCCATGGTGCTCATCTATCTCGGCACGGTGATTGCCGGTTTCATTTTTCTTTTTATTCAAACTTATACGACCGAGTACGCCGGCCAGCGAGCGATGCACGATTTGCGGATGCAGATCTTCACGCATCTGCAGAGGCAAGACATGGATTATTTCGATCGCAATCCCGTCGGACGTTTGATGACCCGGACAGTAAATGACGTCGAGACACTGAACGAACTGTTCAGTACCGGCGTGGTCGGTTTAATGGGCGACGTGTTCATTGTATTCGGAATCGCCGGCGCCATGCTATGGCTGGACTGGAAGTTGGCATTGATCGCACTGTCCGTTTTTCCGGTAATTATTTATGCATCGCGCTTTTATCGACGGCGGGCGCGCGAGGTATATCGCGAAAGCCGTTTAATCCTGGCTCGGCTCAATGCCAGGCTTCAAGAAACCATCGCCGGCATCGCTACCATCCAAGTCTTTGGTCAGGAAGGCAAGATGTACGACCGGTTCCAGGAGATCAATTCCAATTACCGCAACGTGCTTCTGCGCAGCGTGCGCTACAATGCAGTATTTTTTCCAATCATCGAAATTTTCAGCGCGCTGTCGATTGGGTTGGTGCTTTGGTATGGCGGTTGGTTGATCGGCATCGATGGTCTGCAGGCGGGGGTTATTGTTGCGTTTATCCAGTACCTGCAGCGCATGTACCAACCGATCCGCGATCTGGCGGAGAAGTACAATATCATGCAAGCTGCGATGGCGTCATCCGAACGCATTTTCACCACTCTGGATACCCAGCCAGTCATTCAGAATTCCGCCGCGCCGGTAATGCCCGCGCGCTTGCGTGGCGCTGTGGAGTTCAAAGACGTTTGGCTGTCTTACAAGCACGGCGAACCGATTCTCAAAGGGATCTCGTTCACCGCCCGGCCCGGTGAGCGCCTTGCGCTAGTGGGCGCCACCGGCGGCGGTAAGACATCGATTGTCTCGGCGCTTTGTCGCTTCTACGAGATTGATCGCGGTTCAATTCTGGTCGATGGCGTGGACATCCGGGACTGGGACAAGCAGGCATTACGTCAGCAACTCGGGCTGGTTCTGCAGGATGTTTTTCTTTTTTCCGGCGACATTGCCAGCAATATAACTCTTGGCGATGAACGTATCAGCGAGGCCCGCATGATCGAAGCGGCGCGGCGCGCGCAAATCGCGCCCTTCATTGAGAGGCTGCCGGGTGGTTATCGCGCGGAAGTTCAGGAGCGGGGTTCTACCTTGTCGCAGGGACAGCGCCAGTTGCTTTCTTTCGCTCGTGCCCTGGCTTTCGATCCGCGCATCCTAATTTTGGATGAAGCGACGAGCTCGGTCGACACGGAGACTGAGCTGCTGATCCAGACGGCACTTGAAGAGTTGCTCAAACAGCGAACCGCGATCATTGTCGCGCACCGTCTTTCGACCATTAAGAATGCCGACCGCATCCTAGTCATTCACAAAGGGCAGATTTGGGAGCAGGGCGGACACGATGAATTGCTGGCCCGCGCTGGACTGTACGCGCGGCTCTATGACTTGCAATACCGCTTAGAGCGGCAAAACGGCGCAAACACCGAAGCATCTACTGATAGCGGACCAATGTCAGCCGATCAATCCGAGCGATCCTGAAGACCGAAATCCAGGAAATACCGCTGTTAAAGATTTAAGGCCAAGATGCTGCTGTAGCACTTCGCTGCAAACGGCGCGGTAATCAGTGGTCAGGTCGAGATCGCGTCCTTCATAAAGAACTTCCGGAGCCAAGCCCGGCCACCGACCTAAAACTCGGCCGCCGCGGACGTTGCCACCAAGCGCGAACATCACGTTGGCGTGACCGTGATCGGTGCCGCGATTGCCATTTTCCCGGGCGGTGCGGCCAAACTCTGACATCGTCACCACCACGACATCTTCCATCCGATCGCCGAGATCTTGATAAAACGCGCTGAGTCCTTCACCCAGCTCCTTTAACCGATTGGCTAGTTGACCTTTGGCGCCGCCTTCATTGACGTGGGTATCCCAACCCTCGATCTCAGCAAACGCAATTTCCACTCCGACGTCACTCTTAATCAGCCGGGCAATCTGTTTCATACTTTGACCGAATCGGCCGTTAGGATAAGTCGCGGTGCTTTCAGGAATCGCCGCTTGAACCTGGCGTAACGTAGCCATCGCCTGGAAGAGGCTTTCACCGCCCCGGCGAAACAGCGGATCGGTGGTGTTGGCGTAGAGTTTCTGTAGGCTGCTATTTAGCTGCTCGTTGCGCAGACGAAATTCGTCGATGGACGAAATAGTCAAGGTCGGCGTTTCCCCGGCGAGCATCCTCGGCGTGCGCGCCGTCATCGCGACCGCGCGCAAAGGCATTGGCGAGTTGGACCTTCCGGCCAACGATCGGTTCAACCAGCCATCCGGGGTGTTCTTTAACCCAGGCGTACCGATTTCCATATAATCCTGGGCATCAAAATGGGAACGCGTATTATCCGGCGAACCCGCCGCGTGGATGATTGCCAGATGTCTTTTGTCGTAAATGCTCTTGAGCGGGGCAAGTGCCGGATGTAGCCCATAGAAGCCATCGAGATCTATGGCTTTGTCTTCGCCCGCCGCCGGATCGGGCACGGCAATACTGGGACGCAATATATAATAGGCGGGATCTTTAAACGGCACGACTACGTTCAGCCCATCCATGCCGCCGCGCTGGAACACTACGACGAAGACTTTGCCGCGGCTATTTTGCTCGGCACCCGCCGCCCGAACCAGAAATGTCGGCGGCAATCCTAACGCGACAAAACCGAGACCGACTGATTTGAGAAATGATCGGCGTGAGGGTTCCATAATTATCTCCTCTGGAATTCCGGCGCTGCAAGCAGAAGAGCGAGCGATTCGGCGCCGTTGGCTTCGTTCATCGCCGCGCGCGTGGCGGCGGAAATCGAGTCGGGCGCGATCAGACGAATTATCGACTCGTGATCTCCGACGGTGTCTTTTTGGACGCGCGAGCCGGGCAGACGATTGC
>JAJONK010000211.1 GCA_021323355.1 Deltaproteobacteria bacterium | reverse complement strand
GGTTCTGGTTCCCTACATTATATATCAGTATCCGGCGGAGAAAATTTTTCAGTCCGCTAACCTATTCTTCGTCCTGAGCGGGATCATCCAGCCGGCCATTGTCCGGGTGATGTTTTATGTCGGCATCGTTCGGCTCGGCGTTTCGCGCGCCGGACCGATCCGGGGAACTTCGCCGTTTTTTTCTGTGGCGATCGCCTTTTTCGTGTTTCGAGAACGACCGGAGCTGATCGTCTATTTCGGCGGGCTGCTAACTATCGCCGGCACATGGTTGGTGTCATACAAACGGGCCGGGGAAGCGAAGTGGCGCGCCATCGATCTTTTGTTTCCCTTGGGCGCTGCCATGCTGGCGTCAAGTGGCGCGCCATCGATCTTTTGTTTCCCTTGGGCGCTGCCATGCTGGCGTCGGTATCGCAGAATATCCGCAAAGCCGGCCTTAACAGTACCAATGAACCGGTCATTGCCTCTACCATTACGACAGCGACGTCGCTAGTATGCCTGCTTGGCTCCCTGCTGTTCTCTGGAAAAAGACAGTCGATCAAGATCGATCGCCAAAGCCTGCCGTTCTATAGCGGCGCCGCAGTCTTCGCGCTGATCGGCCAGTTGTGCACGTTTATCGCGCTCAACGGCGGTCAAATCTCGGTGGTTGCGCCGCTCATCAATACCACTCCTTTATTCGCCATAGCTTTCACCGCGCTGTTTTTGCGCGGCGAAGAAAAAATCACTCCCATGGTGCTGATCGGCGTAGTGCTGTTAGTTGCCGGAATCGGCTTCATTACGGCGCGATAGCTGGGCGCTGGTTTCCACGTAAACTCGATGATGCTGTTGTCAACGCATCCAACGATTTGTCTCAATCTGCTGGCCTGAACTTTGGCAGTGTCACACCTTGACCGGTGTCCTCGAAAACGACTTGCACCGGCATACCGATATGAACTTTGTCGATCGGACAGCCGACGATATTGCTGCAGAAGCGCGGTCCTTCATCGAGATCGATCCAGGCGGTGACGTAGGGAATGTCCGGAGCAAAGCCGCGCAGCGCCTGACCGACAACTTCTCGTATCACGGTGAAGGAAAATATTTTGCCTTTGCCGCTGACTTCCACCCACTGGAGTTTGTCGCTGGCGCAATCGCCACAAACGGGTCGAGGGCAAAACACCCAGGTGCCGCAGTCTTGGCATTTCTGAATCATCAATTTGCCGGCTTTGGTGCTGTCCCAGAACTGTTGATTTACCGGTGTAATCTCAGGAATCGGCTTTTTGATTACCCTATTCTCATCCGTCATATCAAACTCTCACCTTTCGAATCGTACGGGATCAATAGTAAAACTCGAAATCCGAAACAAACTAGGGAAATTGCAAATAGAGTTCTCAAGTTTTCTTATTTTGATCATTTGAAATTGTTTCGTATTTCGTGTTTTGCCCTTTAAACTTCGCTTCCCAGAATGGCCGCCGCGGTGCAGCCAAAGTTCTTGCCATAATTGACTGCGCCAACGCCGCTGCTGATCCCGAATTTGATGTTCGGGACCTGGCGATCTCCGCCTTCACCGCGAATCTGCCGGACGGTCTCGATGACGTGCAACATGCCACCGGTGGTCGAGGGTTGGCCACAATTGATCATGCCGCCGCTGGTCTGAATGGGCAGATCGCCTTTGAACGTAAAGTCGGTTCTCTCGAAAAAAGCTTTATCGTTCTTGCCGCAAAAACCGAGATCTTCAATCTGAATCATGACAATCGGAATGTAGTCGTCGTACAGATTCAAACAGCGGATATCGTCGTGTGTCACGCCCGCCATTGCGAACGCGCGCTTGCCTGCCTGTTCGATGCCGGTGATGAGCGGGTTTGCGCGATAGCGTGGTCCATAGCTGGAATTGTTGCATTCGCCCCAGCCGAGCAGATAGACCGGCGGCTTAGGCATGCTCCTGGCGCGTTCGGCAGAGGTCATAATGTATGCCTTGCCGCCGTTGGCCGGCATAACGCAATCGAACAGACGAATCGGATCGGAGATCAGCCGCGATTTTTTGTAATCTTCGATAGTGATCGGCTTGCGCAAGTAAGCGTTGGGATTGAGTGAGGCATGATAACGCCCAGTGACAGCGATTTTGCCGAACTGATCTTCGGTCATGCCCGATTCATGCATATATCGGTTCATCACGAAAGAAATTTTGCAGTTGGGTCCCATGACGCCGAACGGCATTTCATAATCGCGGGTATCAGCGGGAGCCCCGCGATGAGCGCCGCGCTCCGAGAATGGCGCGGCCGCAGCGATCACCAACACGAGATCGCAAAGTCCGGCGACGATCGCAGCAGCCGCATGGCCCAACAGCGACACCGAGCTGGCACCGCCATTGCCGCCCGCCAGAGAAACGCCCGGCGTAATGCCGAGAATGGCCGCTACTTCTTCAGGCCAGAAGGGCTGTGAATGATTGGTGGTATAAATAGCCGCTAATCCTTGACCATCAAAATCTTTCTTGGTTAGTCCTGCGTCTGCCATCGCCAGGCGCGCCGCCCATGCCAAGTACTCGGCTGTGGATTTCCGAGGTTCGCCGGGCTTGCTACCGAGTCGGTCCGTCGGCGTTTCGCCGATTCCCACGACTGCTGTTTTTCCTCTTATGCTCATGTCGAATCCTCTCTCTTGTTTTTCGAGAGATAGTGCAGCGTTGAAGAGCTGTCAAGTAACGTGCTGATAAAAGCGTGACGAAGGGATTGTTTCGCCGCAGAGCAATCCTACCCTGTCCCGCACTGTTGATTGATTCCGGTATGCGCGGGCTCAGATGGTGACGGCGGGCTCGATGATCGACTGCATTTTTCGTCCATTTGACCGAACCTGGGAGCGCTGGCTTCCAATTTCGCCGATCAGAAGTTAAGCTACCTAGACGTGCAATACCAAGCTAGATACGCGACTTTCGGCGGCGGAGCGGTTACGCCTGCCGTCAAATTCTTGCTAATCGCCAACATTTCGGTTTTCCTTCTTCAGACGTTTCTCGACTATCGTGTGGTGTATTTCTTCGGATTGGTGCCGCAGTTTGTCTGGCAAGATCTCTATCTCTGGCAAGTCTTCACGTATCAATTTTTACACGGCGGCCTGTTTCATCTTCTGCTCAATATGCTGGCGCTGTGGATGTTTGGTTGCGATTTGGAACGCCGTTGGGGCAGCAGTTTTTTTCTGAAATATTATTTCGTTTCTGCGGTAGGCGGCGGCATTCTCAATACGTTGTTGGCTCCACATCAAATGGTTCCCAGCATCGGAGCTTCGGCAGGAGTCTATGGGATCTTGCTCGCCTACGGCCTGATTTATCCGAACCAGATCATCTACTTTTATTTTCTTTTCCCGATCAAGATGAAACATTTCGTCTGGATCATCGGGGCAATTGCGCTTTATTCGTCAATCGCCTCTGGGCAGAGCGGCATCGCCCATATCGCGCATTTGGGCGGCATGCTGTTCGGTTATTTCTATCTCCGTGGTGGGAGTCCTTTCGATGGTTTCAAGCTTTACTTGGCGCAGCGACGATTGGCCCGAATGAAACGACGCTTTCGCGTCCTGGAAGGCGGTAAGGACGACGATTCAAAACCGACTTTGCATTAGTGTTAACGGCTCACTAGGAAAAATTTTGCCGTCCGGTTTTGATTATTGATCAAGATATTGTAGAAAAGGAAGATTATTTTCCGCGAGTCAAACCGCATGAAGAGAACCAAGAGTCATTTTCGTAATCTGTTCGACGGGCTTCATCCGCCGGAGCAGAGGCGCCGGTCGGCAGCCATGGCTGTGTTGCTCGGCGCGCTCGCAACCGTATACTTTCTGCTGCCCGCACCGGCGCTGGAATCGTCGAAAGACGAAGAGCCTATTGCGCTTGTCAGGTCGTTGCAAACCGGCACCCAGCCGGATCCTCTTTATCGTCCGCTCGACGAAGAAAGCGCAACCGAGTCCTCACCCAAAACGTTCGATTTGACGCTCCGCCGCGGCGATACCTTGCAGGGCGCGTTGATCAAACACGGGCTGACACCCGCTTCAGCCGATGAGTTGGCTAAGCAGCTGCAACCTTTCTCTAATCCCAGAAAGATGCGAGCGGGCGACACTTTTCGTTTGCTGCTCGACTATCGGAATGGAATTCAGGGGCTGGAGTATTCCGCTGATGGCACGATTGTTCGCGTCATGTCGACTGAGAAAGGTTGGGTTGCCACCCGACAGGAAGTTCCATTCGTACGTGGAAGCAAAGTCATTCGCGGCAACATACGCGGCAGTCTGTTCGAGGACGGAGTGGACGCGGGACTTTCGCCGCCGGAGATCCACAAGTTAGTCAACTTATTTGAATACGATATCGATTTTTTCTCGGATCTCCGACGCGGCGACGATTTTTCAGTGATTTTCGAAGAAAAGCAGTATGCCAACGGTCAACGCGAGAAGGGGAAACTTCTCGCCGCCGAAATTCATGCTGCCGGATCGCCATACCAGATTTTTTATTATCAGGGCAAAAAACAGAAAGGCTCCTATTACGACAACCGCGGCCAGGCTTTGATGAAAGCATTTCTGCGAGCGCCGCTAAATTATCGGCGGATCTCGTCGCCTTTCCGGATCGATAGAAGGCATCCGATCTTTCGCACCGTACGTCCGCACCAAGCAATCGATTATGCCGCCCCCACCGGCACACCTGTGGTTGCGGTTGGCGATGGACAAGTGACGTTTTCGGGGACTCGGGGCGGTTATGGGCGGATGGTGGAGATTCGCCACGACGACGGATATGTCTCTCGCTATGCACATTTCTCGAAAATCTCTCAGGGCATTCGAGTCGGCAGGCCGGTCAATCGGGGTGAAGTGGTTGGATATGTCGGTCAGACCGGGCATGCTACCGGTCCGCACCTGCATTTTGAAATGCTAAAGAAAGGCCGGAAGATAAATTTCCTCGACCTGAAGCTCGCGTCGGCGGACCGGCTCACCGGATCGGAGTTGCGGGAATTTCTGGCGATGCGTGATAGGAAATTAGCTTTGCTGCAAGCTAGCGTAGCCGCCGCGTCCGAAAACCCTCATTCATAATTAGCAGCATTCTACGGGAGCGGCTGTCGTCTATAAACCCGCTCCTGCAGGGGATGCTGGCTGGGCAACGAGCACCGTCCTGATTGCAACTGAGCAGTGACATTGCTCGTTGCGGCGTAACACGCGGACCTGACCTGACAGAAGTCAGGCGGCGCCCCTTTAGAGCTTCTCCCAGGAAATCAGCAACACTCCCATTATGACCAGCGTGGTCGCACCGATCTTGCGCGCGGTCAGCTTCTCGACATCTTTGAGAAAAATTAATGAGAGAGGCAGGACGAACAGCGACGAGGCGTTTACCAGTGGCGAGATGAGCGATACTCGTTCCATGCTGAGCGCGGTATAGATGAAAACGTATGAAAGGAAATTCATGAAGCCCGAGACAGCAAAGAAACCAAGGCCGCGCCGCCCGAGTGCGCCCAGCGGTTTGTGCTCGGCGAAAACCGCATAGAACAGCGCCATGGTCACCAGCGACACCACGGATGCAATCGCCGCCGCCGTGATTGGCGAACCAATCTGGAGAACGCCAACGCGGACGAGGTTGTCTCTTCCGGCAAAAAGAAAAGCCGCCGCTAATGGAAAAAGTAGGTCGGCAGTGCGCCACGTTTTGGCGGTGCCGCGCCAGGAGAGGGAAACGATTCCTGCAACGAT
>JAJONK010000210.1 GCA_021323355.1 Deltaproteobacteria bacterium | reverse complement strand
ATAAGTGGTCGACCGTTCAGCGGGTATGCGCCCCATTTGGCGGATCAAACCCCGGAACTGTGAGGGCTTCATCAGTTGCCCGTAGCTCGCGCCGGCGGCCGTCGAAATGCTTTCATTGATCAGGGTGCCGCCGAAATCATTAGCGCCTGCCAGCAAAGCAATCTGCGATAGCTTCGGGCCTTCTTTGACCCAGGAGACTTGTAGGTTGGGTATCCATTTATTGAGCATCAATCGAGATACCGCGTACATTTTCATGACTTCGGAGCCAGTGGCGCCAGTACGAAGGCCGGCGATCTTGTTCCGGCGAGAGATCGGGGCCTCCTCATAAACAAAGCTCAGCGGCACAAATTCGGTAATCCCGCCGGTTTGTTTTTGGATATCGCGGAGGATGACGAGGTGCGCGGCCTTATGCTGGGCTGTTTCCAAATGTCCATACATGATCGTCGAGGTGGTTGGGATTCCCAGTTCGTGAGCGGCCTGAATGAGTTCAACCCATTGCGCAGTCGTGATTCGCCCGGGAGATATTTGCTGGCGAACTTCGTCAACTAAAATTTCCGCGGAGGTGCCGGGCAGGCTTCCCACTCCCGCATCTTTTAAAGCCTTCAAATAGTCGCGAATGGAGAGACCCGAAAGAGTCGATCCGTACAACACCTCTTCCGGAGAAAACCCATGAATATGGATATCGGGCAAAGCCTCTTTTAGCGCGCGACACAGCTTTATGTAGTGCCAGCCATCGATTCCGGGCGCCAAACCAGCCTGCACACAGATTTCCGTAGCGCCCAACTCTCGCGCTTCCTGGCCGCGTCGAATGATTTCTTCAACCGGCAGGAAATAGCCCTCTTCGGCTAAATGACCGCGGCTAAAGGCGCAGAACCCGCATGCTTTGACGCAAACGTTAGTGAAGTTGATATTGCGATTAACCACATAGGTGACGACGTCGCCGACTGTTTCAGCGCGCAGATGATTGGCTGCCAAGATCATAGCCGGGAGGTCGGCGCCGTCCGCCTCAAACAGCCGAGTTGCTTCTTCGCCAGAAATGTCCGCGCCGGAGAGCGCGTGATCGAGTATGTCTCCAATGACCGGGTTGACTATCGACATGACCCGATCAAGAGACTCCTGTAGGTGTGGAAAATTCATGGCGCGACTCTATCCTTTCACTTTTTCGAAGACAATCAATCGAGTTCCACCCGCAGCTATTTACCAAGCCAGTAGCGGGCAAACTCGGTGATAAAACTGAGGGTCGATAAGTCCGGCATTCGGTCGAGGTAAACTTTACCATTCAGGTGATCCCACTCATGCTGAACCACGCGGGCATGAAACCCGCTGGCGACAAAATCCAAGGGCGCGCCGTTAGGCTCCAAAGCTTGGACTCTGATGGATTTGTAGCGCGGCACTTTGCCTCGTATATCAGGAATGCTGAGACAACCTTCCCAATCGTCTTCAAACTCTTCCGTGAGCGGTGTGATGATGGGATTGATCAGGACGGTCAACGGCACCAGAGGTTTTCCGGGGTAACGCGGGTTGTCGGCGACTTCAAGGACGGCGATCTGTTTCGAGACATGAACCTGATCGGCGGCCAGACCGACGCCGTCGTATTCCTTCATGGTTTCGATCATATCACCGACAAGTTGAAGAGTGGCATCGGACCGGAGTTCTTTTTCCGAAACCGGTTCGGCTACTTTACGTAAAACCGGATGGCCGAGGCGCGCAACTTTAAGGATCGACATAAGTTCTAATGAAATCTCATAGCATAGAGGTGGGATGGGCGGAAGCGTGTCACTCACCGAACAAATCAACGAGTGCGCTACCTTGACATAAAAGACCTAAGGAGTCTATATTCAGATAGCACATGAAGAAACCCAGGGCGAGAAGCGAACGCAGTTCGTTGATGAACGTCGGACGACGCGTGGATTACGCGGTTCGCGCCCTCGCCTATCTAGCGGGGCAGCCTTCCGGCAAGATCGTCAGCCGGGCAGATATCGAAAAGAGCCAGGATATTCCGTCTTTCTATCTTTCAAAGATCATGAAGGATCTCGTCGCTGGGGGACTGGTCTCTTCGCACATCGGATCCAAGGGCGGCTTCACGCTGGCGAAGGCGCCGAACACAATCAGCATCAAAAATGTCTACGAAGTCGTTGAGCGACCCTTAGTGCTGATGGAATGCTTGGAAAAGGGGGCTGACTACTGCTCGTATTGTTCGGTGTGCTCGCAAAAATCAATTTGGGAGGAAGCCCAGGCGATACTGGCTAAGTTTCTTGGCGGAGTTTCGATAAGCGAGATCGCCGACAGGCACGGCCTCAAGGAGCGCTTGGAAAAAGCAGCCATCCAGAGAGTTGGCTGATTTGGGCTTGGAAGGAATTCAATGTTGGAAATTAAGAATCTCAGGGCCACGGTTGGCGAGCAGGAAATTCTTCGCGGAATCAATCTGACCGTCGGCGCCGGGGAAGTGCACGGAATTATGGGACCGAATGGCTCAGGCAAGAGCACGCTGGCTCACGTGTTGTCGGGGCGGGAAAACTATCAAGTCACGGATGGTGAGATTCTTTACAACGGCAAAAATCTGTTGGAGATGAGCCCGGAGCAGAGAGCGCGCGAGGGAATTTTTCTGGCCTTTCAATATCCCGTAGAGATTCCTGGAGTCAGCACCACTTATTTTCTTAAAGCTGCTTTGAATGCCGTACGCAAGCATCAAGGTCTAGATGAATTGGATGCGATGGAGTTTCTTTCGTTAATCAAAGAAAAAATGAAATTGGTCGAGATGGATCAAGCTCTGCTTAATCGGCCTCTGAATGAAGGATTCTCCGGCGGTGAGAAAAAGCGCAACGAGATTCTGCAAATGGCCGTACTGGACCCAAAGCTGGCAATTCTCGATGAAACCGATTCCGGACTCGACATCGACGCGCTGCGGATCGTCGCCGGTGGGGTCAATGCGTTACGAAAAAAAGACCGTGCGATGATCGTGATCACGCATTATCAACGTTTGTTGAACTACATCGTGCCAGATTATATTCACGTCCTCTATGACGGAAGAATCGTCAAATCCGGCACTAAGGAACTAGCGCTTGAGCTTGAAGTTAAAGGCTACGACTGGATCAAGGCCGAAGCGGCGGCTGCGCAATAAACGTGGTTCGAGAAGTCAAGTGATGGTCAATTCCCGCACCCAGCAATTCCTTTCTGCTTTTGAGCGGTTTCAACAGAAATCCGCGACAACGCCCGAATGGTTGAAGGACTTACGACGAACAGCGATTGACAGCTTCGTTCAATTGGGACTTCCGACCACACGTCATGAAGACTGGCGCTATACCAGCGTCGAGTCCATCGCCTCGACTAATTTCGCGGCAGCTAACGGAGAAGCCAAACTGTTGCGGGCGGAAGATCTCTATGGCCCGTCCTTCACCGATCCGGCGTACAATCGAATTGTCTTCGTAAATGGGGTCTTTTGCCCGCAATTTTCATCCATCCGCGAGCTGCCGACAGGCGTGCAGGCAAAAAACCTTTCGGCCGTATTGGCGGCAAATGATTCAACTCTCAGGCCTCATCTAACGCAAAACTCGGTGTCTCGCGAGCAGCCTTTCGTTGCTTTGAATACGGCGTTTGCCGCAGAAGGCGCGTTCATATCGATTCCAAAAGGCCTTGCCCTGGACGAACCCATCTATCTGGTTTTCTGTTCGTTCGGAAGCGGCAATCCGGTCATGTCGCACCCACGGAATTTGATTGTTTTCGAAGCGGGAAGCCAAGCGCGTATCGTCGAAGCCTACGTCGGTCTGGGCGACCAGCCGACTTTAACTAATGTCGTCACGGAGGTTGTTGGTGGAGCCGGGTCGGTCATCGATTATTACCGTCTGCAAAATGAATCGAGCTCCGGATATCTCATCGCCGCTCTGGAGGCGGATGTCGGCCGCGATTGCAGCTTTACGGCCCATTCGGTGACTCTCAACGGTGCGCTCGTCCGCAACGATATTCATGTGCTGCTTAACGGGGAAGGATCCGAATGTGTGTTGAACGGTCTTTACCTGCCCGCTGACAAACAGCATGTCGACAATCACACCGAAATTGAACATGTCAAGCCGCGGGCAACTAGCCAGGAACTGTATAAGGGAATTCTCAACGGTGCCGCCCACGCGGTGTTCAACGGCAAGATTCTCGTGCATAAAGACGCTCAGAAAACGGACGCTCGGCAGACCAATAAGAACTTGCTACTCTCTGAACATGCGGTAGTAAACACCAAGCCCCAGCTGGAAATCCACGCCGATGATGTGAAGTGCAGCCACGGCTCTACAATTGGACAACTCGACAAAGATGCGCTTTTTTATCTCAGGTCCCGCGGCCTGGATAGAGCCGAGGCCCAGAGTCTTCTGAGCTACGCGTTTGCCAGTGATCTCGTCGGGCGAGTGCGCATCGCACCGCTTCGGGCACGGCTGGATGATTATATGCTTACAAAGTTTAAACGGAGCCAAAGCTAAGAACATGAAAGCTGCTCGGGAAAAACGATTGCCGCAGTCGGGCACTGAGAGTTTCAACGTCGATAAGATTCGACGAGATTTTCCGATCCTCAAAGAGCGGGTTCATGGCAAGCCATTGGTGTATCTCGATAACGGCGCTACCAGTCAGAAGCCGCAGGTCGTCATCGACGCTCTGAATCGTTACTACAAGTCGGAAAACTCCAACATTCATCGTGGCGTGCATTATCTTAGCGAGCGGGCAACCGCAAATTATGAGGCGGCGCGAGAAAAGATCCGTCAGTTTATTAACGCTGAACACGGGAACGAGATTATTTTCGTGCGAGGGACCACGGAAGCCATCAATCTGGTGGCGCAAAGCTACGGAAGAAGCTTTCTAAAAGCTGGCGATGAAATCGTCATCTCAGCCATGGAGCATCATTCCAATATCGTCCCCTGGCAAATCTTATGCGGCCAAATCGGTGCGCGCCTGCGTGTCGTCCCGATCAATCATAATGGCGAGTTTGTTCTCGATGAATACCGCCGTCTATTAAACGAGAGCACTAAACTGGTATCGCTCACACATGTCTCGAATGCTCTGGGAAGCGTCGTGCCTGTGAAAGAAGCCGTTCGGCTGGCGCATGAGCGAGCCGTCCCAGTGTTATTGGATGGCGCGCAAGCAGTGCCACATTTCAAAGTGGATGTTCAGGATATCGGCTGTGATTTTTACGCTTTTTCGGGCCATAAGCTTTTCGGACCTACCGGCGTCGGAGTGCTTTATGGAAAGGCCGAGCTGTTAGACGCTATGCCGCCTTATCAGGGTGGCGGGGATATGATCAGCTTGGTGACTTTCGAGAAGACTCACTACAATGTGCTACCCTATAAGTT
>JAJONK010000621.1 GCA_021323355.1 Deltaproteobacteria bacterium | reverse complement strand
CAAACTCGGCAAGTCGTTCTTCGCGCTCCTCCGCGGCTCGATATTCGATGGCTAAATTTTTACCCTCGACATAACCCAGCGAGCGCATGGCATCCAAAAATTCTTTGGGCGGCTGAAAGCCGGTAAGCAGATAACCGATCCGTGGTATGCCCGCGGGCTGCTGAGCCCCGACAGGACCGTAAAGCGCAAAGAGCATGGCGCCAAGCGTGATGCAGAAGACCCCCTTGCCGACTACTGACCACTGACTACTGACTACTCTCATTGAATCATCCGATCCGCCCCATACATCGCAGACCCGCTTTCCTCATTGAGACTGTTCCGCTCGTTATGTATCACGCAAACCGTGGTAAAGAAACGTGAGGCTTACGGCGGAAAACGACAGGTTTGTGCCGCGTGAAAGGACCAAATTCAGCTTGGGATTGAATTGATCGACGCTACAGACAAATCTCACAGGATTGGTGAGATGGAGAATTCAGTTCAATCTTACGGCTAACGAAATCCTCAGGCGCGCTCTGGCGATCGGTCTGAAGCGCAAAGTTATGCTCTGGGTTCTCTTTCTTCTTTTGAACCAGTCAAAACTCCATCAGGTCTTTGGCGACGATCACCTGACCGGAAAAATGTTTCTTCACTTCCTCCGCCCATGGCGTGTAATCGCCGTCGGCCTTGTGCGTCAGGTGCGACAGCACCACAGTCTTAACGTTGGCGCTTGCGGCCATCTTCCCGATTTCATCGAGGGTCATATGTCCCTGTGTCATCTGACGCACGATGCCGGCCTGCTCTGCCGGGCTCATGGCTTGCCAGCGACCGTCATGAGCCATCTCTTCCATCCGGCCGTGGCATGAAGAGGTTTCCGAGACCAGTAGATCGGCGTCTTTCGCAAGCTCGGTGACGGCATCGCTGGCACCGGTATCCCCGGTAAACACGATCACGCGATCGGGCGTTTCGAAACGATAGGCATAGGACTTGTGCTTGCCGGCAGCGGGTCCCTCATGGAAATCAAAATGACTGTTTTCAACGGCCGTCACCTTGATATTCGCGTCCTCGCAAATTACACCGGTACGGACATCGTGACCGAAGAATACTTGTGCTAGCGGTATGCTGCGACCTCCATCGGCAATCCTGATCTCCGCACTGATAGTGAAATATTGAACAGCGGCGGTCACCAGCTCTGTAGTCCTGGGCGGGCCATGTGTGATCGTCGTGATGGTGAGTGATAAAGACAGTGCCAATTTCTCGGACGTTAATACCAGCTTTTGCAAGACGCCGTGCAACGCCGTCGCCCGCATCAACTACATAATGCGTCCCATTGACGGTTAGGAGATTGGATGATTGCGCCCGATGGGCTCGCGGCGGCGGACCGGCTGAGGTCCCGAGGGTGATAAGGCGTGTGCCTGCGTTCATGGCGCGACGCTCCTTGGTATGCTTTCGCGCGTCAGCACTAAATTATCGATGCTAGCGTCAATTGCGAGCAATGATCTGCTCCGCCAAGTAGGTGGCGTCTTCCGCGCCCGAGGCCCGAAGCAGAAAAGCCGACTTACGCTTGTAGAGCCAGCGCAATCCTAGAAAATAGATACCGGGGAACTGAGTCACGCCACGGCGATGCACTGGCTCACCGCCATCGTCAAAGATAGGTAGTTTTACCCAATCGAAGTCGTATCGGAATCCGGTGGCCCAGACAATGCCGCTGACTCCTGCATCTTTGAGATTTAGGTGCGAGACTGGAATCGATATTTCTTTCGTGATGTTTGAATTTACTTCTGGCTCTCGCTCTTCCGGCGCTTCCAACCCATTGTTCGTTACGTAGTCATCCACGGCTTTCTTGAAATTTTCCAATGACTCGTCGCCTTTGGCGAGGTTTTGCTCCAGGTCGTCGGCAAGTATTAAGGCCCCGTCTTGAATCCCTTGTAAATGGCCTAACAAAACTATTCCGCGCGCGGCCATAGACCGTAAATCGACATCGTAACCACCATTCGCACCCGTAAGTAAAACTTCTGCTCCCTTCCGGAGGTTGATCGGCACCGTATCAACGATCTGTTCGGGCCTTTTGAGTGCGGCTCCCCAATAGGCAAAGTCCTGGCCACGGTATCTTCTCGGCGTACGGCTATGACGGCCAACCGAAAGATAGACCCGGTGTCCGCTCTGTTGTAAGTCGTCGGCTATCTGACAGCCCGAAGCTCCACTGCCCACAACCAGCACCGCGCCTGGCGGCAACTGGGCCGGATTGCGATAGGCGTTGGAATGTACCTGAAGGATATTATTCGGAACATGAGCGCTCATGGCCGGGATCACAGGGAGTTGATACGGACCCGTGGCGATCACGACGTTGGCAGCTTCAATCGCCCCGTTATTTGTCGTGAGCAGATAGCGGCTGGAATCCTCGGTTCGCTCGAGTGAAGCGACTTCCACTCCACAACGCGTCGGAGCTTTGATATAGGCCGCGTAATCTTCTATGAAACGGACGACCTCCCTGCCCGGCGCAAAAGCCTCCGGATCGTCGCATTGATATTTGTACCCTGGCAATTCGATCGTCCAGTTCGGGAACTGAAAGCAGAAGGAATCCCAGCGTTCGCTGATCCCAGCGTTCGCTGCGCCATCGTTCACCTACTCGGCCGCGTTCGAGGATCACATGCTCTCGCCCAAGTTGACTGAGAAAGTAACTCATGGTCAGGCCAGCGTGACCGCCGCCGATGATGACTGTATCAACGTGCTCCATTTATGTAGGCACCTTGGGGTCTTAGATTATTTCTTTTTCGACTCTGGCATCTCAAAGCGCTCTTCGCCCTTCTCCAACAGTCTGTGCCCAGGCACGGCGTCGGCGTCGGGGAGAATAGAAATGGACTTCAGCACTCGTCCGTCGCGGAGCCCGAAGGCGTGAACGGTTCCAGGCGGAACAACGACGCTGGTCTGGGTTTCGATCTTATGTTCCTCGTCGCCGACACGAGCGAACCCGTCGCCATCGACTTCGAGGAAGACCAGTACTTCTTCAGTGTCATGCCAGTGCAACGGTGTTCGGTGGTGATCTCCCATTTCAGCTAACCAG
>JAJONK010000209.1 GCA_021323355.1 Deltaproteobacteria bacterium | reverse complement strand
ATACTGGGCATTCCCCTTGCCCTAATCCTCTTATTCTCGGTTGGGATATGGGCCATCTACCGGATCGCTCGCGGCTGGCTGGCCCTGCGCGATCGAAAGGCGATGTATACCAGCGGTGGACTGCGGATCTGACAAGCACAAGAGCAGGCGAACTGATCCCCGATTTACCTATTCTCGTTCCGCTTCAGGTGAGTTTTTAGTGCCGACAGCCACGCCGCGAGCGATATTCCCGCGGCGAGTTGTAAACGAGTCGACGGCTTCCATTGGTTTGATGCGATGGGCGAGACTTGCGCTGGGGTCGGTATGCGCAGCATCAAAGTATTCGCCGTGCCCAAGAGGACGAGAATCATCTTGGCGATAAATAGATTAGACGCGGCGTACTCGGTGGCGCGAGTGATGAACAAGAGCGTCCCAAAGATTATGGCCAAACCGAGGCCAATGGCGGCCGTGCGTGTCAGCACTGCCCAAAGCGGTGCCAGCGGGATCGAGCCCCACAGGCCGAGAAGGCGCAGATCCAATGGCACGACGGATCCGATCAGAAGCGCCACGCCAAAGATATGCGCCGTATTGACTAGGGGATAACTCCAGATTGAGTTGCGAAGGGCCGTCGCGACCTCTGTCGCTTCCAGCGCCGCGGTCCATTCACCGATCATCCTTGCTGCGAGCTAATCATGATTCGCGGTCGGGGTATAGATTGTAGCTTCGGCCATTGATTACCACGCGCTCGGCCTTCATCAGCCGCTGCCCCTTCTTCGCGGAGCGATGGCCATGCGCGGTGATAACTTGTCCTTTGCTAAGCAGCTTCTGCGTTAATCCCGCTTTTTCGTTACGCCACGGTTGTCCGACTTCGACGATCCACTTTTCACCCTTGACGTCCAGGGTTAATTCACCGTGAGGATTGCCAAGCCGCACGGCCGCGATTTCGCCGGTAAGCTGAAATTCTTCCTGCGTTGCCCAGCCCCAGCCATGATGTGCCCGCACCGGTTGCGTCAAGAAAACTCCTATGAGCAGCGCGAGGAGCGCCAGGCTTAATGATCTTGATACCAGTTTCATTCTATCCTCCAACAGACAATGGCTTTATCTTAGAGCTTCGACACGTCCGGCGCTACGCTGCCCGATCCAGAACCAACCTCCATCGGTAAGGCATCAACGCATTGGGCAAGCATAGTGCACGCGGATTGTTGGGCGCGCGAGAGATGATCAGCATAATCTGTGTTAGAGTGCTCGCCGCAGTTATTTTAGTCTTAGCTTCATCGGTTTTGGCCCTGCGCCTCTTCCAACTCCGGGTAATGGCGGAAGATGCCTTGCTCGTTGAACGCGAGGCGCCGCGGTGACGCTAAGTATGCGGCGATCCGCGGACGCGCCATCACGCGATCGTGTAGAAGTACGGCCTTCGGGTGTTGCGGTTCGACTTGCGCCATTGTCTTTGGAAAAGCGTAGCGCAATCCCTCGATCATCTGAAAGAGCGACAGATCGACATAGCTGACGTCCTCGCCGAAAATAAAGTCGCCGCTCTTGGCATTCAGTTTCAGAATTCTTTCGAAATAGCTAAGGAATTTGGGTATGCGGGTCGAGGTGAAATGTGCGGCGCGTTTTTTCGCCTCGTCCTTCTGCTCCTCATAGTACAGGACGTTGGCGACCGGGTGGTGCGTCTGGCCGGTTTCATAGAGCCAATCGGCTATTGTCAGTTGCAGTTGATGCGCCCAAAGCCGGCTCTCTTCCTTTTCGGGTACGAGACCCAGCCGGGGCGCAAGGAACTGGAGAATGTTGGCGGTTTGCGAAATCAGCAGCTCGCCGGCTTTCAAGAACGGCGGAGCGAATGGTGGATGTTCCAAAGCCGGATCCTCGAGAACTTTCATAATTCCCGGACGACCGAAGGTTGGATCGCGCGCGACGTCGATGTAGTCCGCGCCGGCTTCTTCCAGCGCAAGGCGAATGAACTCACCGCGGCCTTGGATTGATGGCTGATAATACAGTTCATAACGCATGGAATCCTCCTGTTTTAGATGTCGCTCCAGTAGCATCTCGCATTGGCGCGGCAAATCGGGTTCAACAGTGCAATTAAAGCCAGAGTTGCTGGCGGTTCGACCCTCACCCGATCTCAGCGCAAAAGCTAAAGCACTCTGCTTACACCGTAAATGCCGGCGATAACAATCTACTCAATGGCAGTCATTTCCTCTCGAGTCCGCATTGCGGGCTGAGCGCAGAATAGTACACGCTCCGTTAAATTTGAAACCCAGCATCGTTCCCAACTCGGTCACAGAAGAACGCCGGGTCACTATTTATGTGATCCTTTAAGGTGAACAGCAGGATTGTGCAAGCATTGAGTGAATCTCTCTCGATATCCGCTAACGAGATAACAGACGGTCGCCAGTCTCTTGCCGTTTAATGTTAATCGTCTACTGTTAAGCTTCAACCTATTCATCTTCGAGCGATCTGATCCGGTGCGATTAATAACTCGTCGCTGCTCTGCCGTTGTGCTGAAATTTTCAGCAATGCCGGAAGCTCTGCAGAGTTTGACCGGGTGAGCGTACGCTTCTTAGAAGCTTCAGAATGGCTTGTCATGATGGTCCTCCCATTGCATTCTCAATTCGCGAGGAAAGCCAGACCCAAGACCACCATTGCCAAAGCTTCCGATGTGCAAGAGAGGATTGTGCGGCTCATCGGTGGACTCATTGAAGCATCTGGGTGGATCAACGCATTGAGGCAATTGCCATTGCCGTGCTTTGGGTCGATCGGTTCGAGCCGACTGAGCGCAACAGTTATCGCAGAGCCGGGACGTCACTCGGTGGATCGGTGAAGTGCGCTGTCCGGGCTGACGCTGAAGTGAATCTGCTTGTGATCCATGCGACGAGAATCAACGTGAGTTGAGGAGTGAAGTGATGCGATACAAAAGTTTTGGGCGGCGCGCAGGCTTGCGTGTCTCTGAACTGGCTCTAGGGGCCGCCAACTTCGGCACACGCTGGGGTTATGGAGCGGCGCGTGACGATGCAAAAAAAGTCTTTGATGCCTACGTCGATGCTGGCGGCAACTTTATCGACACCGCCGACAGCTATCAGTTCGGCGAGTCGGAAGAATTGGTCGGGGATTTCATCGCAGCCGATCGAGAGTACTTCGTTCTCGCCACCAAATACACTTTGGGAACGACTGCTACTGAGGGCATCTCGCGGACCGGCAACAGCCGCAAAAATATGATTCGCTCCATCGAAGCGAGCCTCAAGCGGCTGAAGATCGATCGCATCGATCTCTATTGGGCGCATTTTGCCGATGGCATGACGCCTATGGAAGAAATTATTCGCGCCTTCGATGATCTCATGCGCGCCGGGAAAATTCACTATGCGGGGTTGTCCAACTTTCCGGCCTGGCGGATTTCTCGCGGCGATCTCCTGGCGGAGATGCGTGGCTGGGGGCCCATCGCCGGCATCCAGGTCGAATATAGCCTAGCGCAGCGCACCGCGGAACGGGAACTTTTGCCAATGGCGGAGGCGCTCGGGTTGGGAGCCGCGCTGTGGTCGCCGCTCGGCGGCGGTTTTCTCACCGGCAAGTATCGCATCGGCGACGAAGGACGAATCAATTCGTTTCTCGGCAGGCTGGTTCACAAGGAGAAGACGGCACGTGAGACAGCGATCCTCGATGCGCTATTGGCAATCGCCAAGGAAGTCGATCGATCGGCCACGGAAGTTGCCCTCGCTTGGCTGTTGCATAAAGCGCGTCTGTCCACGACGACGTTGATTCCGATCCTCGGCCCGCGCACATATGAGCAACTGGCCGGCAGCCTCGGCGCGCTGGAACTAGATTTATCGCAGGAACAGATTGGGTGTCTCGACGAAACCAGTCAGATCGCGTTCGGCACCCCGCACGAGCAAACCCATGGCTCTGCAGCTGCTATTGCGGGAGGCAAGCCGGAGCTGCTTCGATCGCGGATGATACCTGTCGCGTAAGATCGAACGAACGAGAAGAGATAGCATCGGAGGAGTTATGGCTAAGATGCGTGCCGCGCAAGTCACTGGCCCGAAAGGGCCCCTGGAAATTGTCGAGCGGGAAATACCCGAACCCGGCGCCGGGCAAGCGCGTATCAAGGTGCAAGCTTGCGGCGTCTGTCACAGCGACTCGTTCACCAAGGAGGGAATCTGGCCGGGCATCCAGTACCCGCGAATCCCGGGGCATGAGGTTGCCGGAATCATTGATGCGATCGGTACAGGCGTTGCCGGATGGACACCGGGCCAGCGGGTCGGTGTCGGCTGGCACGGCGGACACTGTGGCTACTGTGATTCTTGCCGGCGCGGTGATTTCGTCACCTGTCAAATCGCTCTCCAAGTGACCGGCATCGCCTACGACGGCGGCTACGCCGAATACATGATCGCTCCCGCCGGCGCATTGGCGCTGATCCCGGAAGGGCTATCAGCGGTCGATGCCGGGCCATTGATGTGCGCAGGGGTGACCACCTTCAATCCTCTTCGCAACAGCGGCGCGCGGCCCGGTGATCTCGTTGCGGTACTCGGGATCGGTGGGCTTGGCCATTTGGGCATTCAGTTCGCGGCAAAGATGGGTTTCAAGACCGTTGCCATCGCCCGAGGTCGCGATAAGGAATCGCTCGCGCGAAAGCTTGGCGCGCAGCATTACATCGACAGCCAGACGCAGAATGCTGCGGCGGACCTAGCCGAAATGGGCGGTGCCAAAGTTATTCTGGCAACGGCGACGAGCGGCAAGGCGATGAGCGCAGTCCTGGGCGGTCTTGGCGTCAATGGAAAATTAGTCATCCTCGGTGCTGCTCATGAGCCCCTCGAAGTCGATGGAACTCTGATGATCGGCGGCCGGCGGTCGATCATCGGATGGCCTTCCGGCAGCTCTATTGATTCGCAGGATACGCTCTCCTTCAGCGTGTTTGCCGGCGTGCGTGCTATGACTGAAATTTTTCCGCTCGAGCGCGCGGCCGAGGCGTACGAACATATGATCAGCGGCAAGGCGCGTTTTCGCGCCGTTCTCACAATGGGGCATTAAACGAATAAGAGGCTTAAATGAGACTCATCTCCGTTAATGTTGGATTGCCGCGGGTCGTCACACTCAAGGGCGATCCGGTCTCGACCGGAATTTTCAAAGAGCCGGTCGCAGGCCGGGTTATGCTACGAACGCTCAACCTCGACGGTGACCGTCAGGCTGATCTTTCGGTTCATGGCGGACCCAGCAAAGCCGTCTACGTCTATCCCTCCGAACACTACGATTTTTGGAAGCGCGAATTACCCGGGCTGAAACTACCCTGGGGCATGTTCGGTGAAAACTTCACGAGCGCGGGACTTTTTGAATCCGAGTTAAACATAGGTGACAGATTCCGCGTAGGTTCCGCTGTCGTGATGGTGACCGAGCCGCGGATGCCGTGTTACAAGCTCGGCATCAAGTTCGGTCGCTCCGATATCGTCAAGAAGTTCCTGGCGAGCGAACGCACGGGCTTCTATTTTGCTGTATTGCAAGAAGGTGAGGTCGCTGCGGGTGACCCGATCGAATTGATAGAGCAAACCGACCATAGCGTTCGGGTCAGCGATATCACCCGACTCTATACC
>JAJONK010000208.1 GCA_021323355.1 Deltaproteobacteria bacterium | reverse complement strand
AAGTCAGAAAAATCCCCGGGATGACCGAAGACAAGCTGCGCCACGTGCTCGGTGACAACGCGCGAAATTGGTTCAACCTGAGGGAAGAGGATTTACCGGCGAGGTAATCGATGCAGAACTAAAAAAGTAAACGTGGAACTTCCCCTTGGGTTAGTTTTGAGTATTTGGACGGCTGTGTCCGGTAAAAGGTTTCAACGGAATGCAGCGATTGAACTATGAAACGGGGGGTGCACAGGAACAGAAGGATCAAGCTGATGAGTCGCTACAGATTGTTCTTGTTGGCCGCAGTAGCGTTCCTGGCAAATAGCTTTCCCGTCGGGGCGGCCTCGGCACCCGCGAAACTCGTAATCGCTTATGCGGCCATGAGCCCCAGGGTGGCACCGCTCTGGGCTGCCCAAGAGCGAGGATTTTTCACCAAAAACGGTATCAACGCCGAACTGGTTTTTGTCCGCGGGGCGCCGACCCTTCTCGCCGCCTTAAGTTCCGGCGATATGCACTTTGGTCTTACCGGGGGAACGGCTGTTCTGGGGGCAGCTGTCGCGGGTTTCGATTTGAAGATTCTTGCTGTCTTAACCAACCAGGTGACGCTCGATCTGGTAGCGCGCCCAGGCATCAAGAGCGTCGAGGAATTGCGCGGCAAGCGCTTCGGCACGGCCGCCATTGGTGGGACCTTGTGGATGAGCGCCATCTTGGGTTTGGAGCGCCTGGGGCTCGATGTTAACCGGGATGACATTCGCTTTCTGGCGATTGGCGATGCCGCCGTTCTCAGTCAGGCGCTCGAGGACGGCAGGGTCGACGCCGCACTCGTCGACATGGTTTTTAGCCGGCGGTTGCATGACAAAGGTTTTCCGATCTTAGCGGAATTAGGCAAGTACAACATTCCGATCTCGAGCCTAGGCGTCGTCGCGCGTAGTTCTTACATTCAACAAAATTCTCAAGTCACTGAAAATCTGATGAGTGCTCTACTGGAGGGAATCGCTTTCGTACACGCGCCTGGCAATAAGCCTGCGACTCTGCAGTTACTGCAGCGCCGCCTCCGGGTAAGCCCCAGTGAGGCTGAAGAGGGATTCAAGGATATGGCGTTAGGCTTGGACCGAAAACCCTACCCTTCGTTGGAGGGATTGCGCAACATTCAAAGACTGATGAAAATACGAAATCCGAAAGTGGAGAACACGAAAGTCGAGGAACTGGTCGACGATCGCATCTTGCGTAAGCTCGATGAGAGTGGCTTCATCGATCGGCTGTACAATGCTAGTCCGGCGCATTGATTAAACCCGATTTGAAAAGATTATCCCGATATGAGCTATGGTTAACACCAAAACTGGAGCGCAATCGTTATTGGCAAGGAGGATGCGATGAAAGATCAGTTAATTATTGACGGCGACGGCCATGTTTTCGAGGACAACCAGGCAATCGCCCGGCACTTTCCCTATAGCGTCGAAACCGGCCGGATCACGTTCCGAAATGGCTTGTTCCCCGCCAACAGCCACATGCAGTATTCTCTCACCCGAACCCCGCCCGGCGCGTTCGGCGCCGGCGCCGATGGTCAGTTTCACAACCCGGGGCCGGAAGGCTGGCTCCAATTTCTGGATCAGACCGGCTTCGAATATACCGTTCTGTTCCCGACACACGGCCAGCGCATCGGCCGCATCGTCGATCGCGACTACGCCTTCGGAGCGGCGCGCGCTTACAACGACTGGCTGGCCGAAGCCTATCTGCAACGTGATGCCCGTTTCAAAGGCATTGCTCTCATCCCGATGCACGATGCCGAGGCCGCCGTCGAGGAGTTGAACCGCGCTTATACGAAATTAGGTTTTTCCGGAGTCTTGTTCCCGGCCACAGCAGTGCAATTGAATCTCGGCGCCAAACCCTACTGGCCGGTGTACCAGGAAGCGGCCCGATTGGGCTGTCCCGTTGTGGTCCATGGCGGAGGCCATTGGGATCTAGGGATGGACACGATGAATATTTCCACCGGCGCCAATGCCATTGGACATCCGATGTCTCTGGCGATCGCGTTGACAGAAATGCTGCTCAACAATCTGTTCGAGCGTTACAAGGGACTTCGGGTCGCCTATTTGGAAGGTGGACCTATGTGGTTTCTAATGGCGATCGCGCGGCTTACTCGATCCTTCGAAGCGGGCGTGCCTATCAATCCCCGCGGAGAGTTGCTCCAATTGCCGCAGGGTCAAACCGTTGCTGACTATGTCCGCAAGCTCGTTGAAGACGGCCGGCTTGTGGTTGGCATCGAAGGTGGCGAATCGGACCTGCCCTACGCGATCAAAGTCGGCGGCGAAGGAGCGTTTATCTTTTCCTCGGACTTCCCTCATGAAGTGAACACTCACACCGTGCAGAAAGAAATCCGTGAGCTGCGCGAGAACCAAGAGATCAGCGCGTCGGCCAAGGAGGCGATTCTCTACGGTAATGCGGCAAGGTTCTATGGATTGAAGCACTAGTTAGCAGGGAATCGTTTCTCGATCTTTTTATTCGCGGCCTGAGCTGCTCGCGCATCTATTACTGGACTCTCGTTAACCGTCCATAAAGTTGCCGACGATCCCTGCCATCCGGCACAGTGCCACCCTCAGGTTATCTGTATGAGCTCTTTGGCGGCTGCGACAACATTTGCTAGCGACGGCAAGAAGGACGTCTCATCGTAATATGGCAAAAATTGCTCCGCGCCGTGAATGATGCGTGGCGCAACCTTGAGCCGGCCGGAGGGAAGGTTATCCAGTAACGAACGCAGGTAAAGCGCATATCCGCCATAAGGTGGCTCGTCTTGAACAATAAGCACCCTGCCGGTCTTACTTGCTGATTGTAGAACCGTCTCTTGATCCAGCGGCTTGATCAAACCCAAGCTGACCACTTCGATCCTCGCGGATTGACCCTCACGGGCGAATTCATCGGCGGCATCTTCCGCAAGCGCTGCGGTCCGCCCGGCGGCGATAATCGTCAGCCGGTCGCCAGATCGGGTGACCTGGGCCTTGGCGACGGGATTCTCGGCAGCAATTTCACCGAGTCGGTTGTGAATCGATCGATCCTCGAAGAATAACGTCGGTGTCGGCCGCTTCAATGCCTCGCGAAAGCTCCAGTAGGCCTCGTTGGCCGAACCAGGCATCGCAATGTTTAGATCCGGAACATTGTAGAACCAGGAGACGCCGACTTCGTTGCCTTCGGGTCCATGACCGCGGAATCGCGCGATCGGCAAACGAATGATAACCGGGCAATTCAATCGTCCATTGCTGAGATAGTGCAGCTTGGCCGCGCTCTGGACAATTGCCATATGACAGACGGAAGCGATGTCAGCGTAGGCGATCATCACCACGACTTTCATCCCCTTCATTGCCGCGCCCACCGCGATTCCGACCATGGCGCTCTCGCTGATTGAACAGTCACGCACGCGCTCGGCACCGTAGGTTTCGGCTAGCGACTTCAGCGCATGACCGGTGAGATTTTGACCAATGATTATTAACCGCGACTCCTCGCGCATGGAATCCTGCAACGCTTTGCCAACCGCATCGCGATAGGTGATGTTAGCCATTCTTTATTCTCGCCTCCCGTGGTGTCCGTGCCGGCAGTCGAGCATGCCGTGAAGGTGCTTTCGACGGACGCCCCTACATCTCATCGCGGGCCCTTATTTTAGTTCGGCTAAGACTTCGCTGAACGTATTTTCCAGTCTCTGGTCTTCTTCCTGCGCCAATTTCTCTAGATCCTCACCTGTGGCGACTCCGTGGCTCGTCAACCAATCCGCCATCCGCTTCAAAGGATCGCGGCGTTCGGCTTCAGCGAGATCCTCTTCGATGCCTGATCGCACCTCGCCGAAGTGAGAACTGTAAAGACCGCTGCGAAAGGTAAGGCAGTCCAGAAAAACGGCTCGACCGCTTAGCGCCACCCCGCGCGCCCAGCGCATCGAATGATAGACGTCCAGCGCATCGTTGCCGTCCACTGAGCGCGCGGCAAAGCCAAAGGGCTCGGCATAGGGGATCAACGAACGGGTTTTGCGAGTCTTCGACCACGGGGTGGACATTTCCCAGCCGTTGTTCTCGCACACGAAAATTAGCGGAAGCCCCCAGGCTCCAGCGATGTGCATGCTCTCATGTAAATCGCCCGAGCCCAACGTGCCGTCGCCAAAGAATGCGACGCTTACCGCCGGTTGCTTGTCAAACTGCATCGCCAGCGCCAGACCCACCGCCATCGCGAGGTGACCGCCGATCATGGTCGAGCCCGGCATGACACCACGCTCCGGCCATGAGCTATGGTGCGGCGCGTCACGCGAATCACCGGCGGCGAGCGGGCTATGCAGGAACTCTCGCAATTGCTCGGCGATACTCACGCCCATCCCGACCATGGCACCGCGGGTGCGGAACGACGGTATCACCGCGTCTCCTCTCTCCAACGCCAAGCAGCAACCGATGGCAACCGCTTCCTGCCCCTTGCTCGGAAAGGTTTGCGCCGCAATCTTCCCTTGATGCTCCCAGCGGAGCAAAGCTTCTTCGAAACGCCGCGTCACGAGCATGTTATAGTAGAGGCGCCACTCGATGCGGCTATTTCGCTCATGATCGTTGAGCGATTCCGACAATGCCACGACTCCCTCCTAAATATCGATTAGATGATGGAACGGCTGTTTGTTGCGTTGACATCCTCACCTTGCCTCTCCCACTTAGTGGGCGAAGTAATTCTAGCTATTCATAATTCGACTCGGAAAAACGATACACGAGCTCTGCGCTACGCGAAAACGCACGGCTTGCCCCACTGCCGGAGCGCGCGCAGGATGAGTTCTCGCGCGGACTTTGAGGTCGCTACATCGAATGATCACGTCTGCTGAACTGCCGAGAAACGTAACGCGCTCGATGAAGCCCGTGCAGTGATTCCGCGCATTATCCACAGCAGCAACTGCTTCATCGAGAAACTCGACGGATTCCGGACGAAAGAACAACTGCGCCGTCATTCCCTGTTGCCATTCCACGCTGCGCTGCGCGCCGAATGAGCCAAGTGGCGTCGCTAAAACCATTCCATCCCACGGTCCGCTGCCATCGCGTTCGACTTCTGCTGGGATAAAATTCGCTGTGCCCAGAAAATCCGCCGTAACTCGATGCGCGGGGCGCAAATAAAGTTCGGCCGGCGAACCGATCTCGATCAGCGCGCCTTCATGCATGAGGCCGATGCGATCCGATAGCGCGAGCGCCTCCTCCTGATCATGGGTGACATACACCGTTGTGATGCCGAACGACTCCTGTAGTGCTTTAAGCTCGAACCGCATCTGCTCGCGCAGTTTGGCGTCGAGATTGCTGAGCGGCTCGTCCAGGAGCAGCACCTGCGGCTGCGCCACCAGCGCGCGCGCCAGCGCCACCCGCTGCTGCTGACC
>JAJONK010000207.1 GCA_021323355.1 Deltaproteobacteria bacterium | reverse complement strand
ATACGGTAACGCTTGGGCGGATCTCGGATCCTAAAAAGCCACTCTCCTCGACTGTCCGGGGTGACTTACGACGGCGGCGCACACCATGTTTAGATCGATATAGACCTGACCGCGACGCAAGTGCTCGTCGGTTGCAATGGCGGTGGCGTGATAACAGTCTTCCCAAAACGCGCCATTTTTAGCCTGAGCTGGTTGTAGTCCTGGGCCGAACTGAACCCACTTACGCTTTGCTAACTCAATTTTGTTTCGTTAGCGCCAAATCAGCGATACACGACTGCTGCCAGTTTCAACAAACCGATTGACTGATTGTTTCGACGGACGTATATCAAGCCCATTCGGCGATGGCCTCGAATCAACTGTCTCCGTTCTGCGCGATAACGTCTGAAAAGGAGAAACATTATGAAGCTCTGCCGGACGGTTCTCCGCCTCACCCTCTCCTGGACTTTGTGCTCCTTCTTCGGACTTGCCGTACCAATCAAAAGCCACTCACAGGATATCATCGATGGCGCAAAGAAGGAGGGCAAGTTTCTTTTGTATACCTCGTTGACTCTCCAAGAGATTGATGAGGTTGCCGGTCCATTTACGAAAAAGTATCCGTTTCTGAAAGTCGAGTCGTTTCGCGGCAACGCCTTACAACTTCTTCAGAAAATTACCACCGAAGCGCGCGCCGGGCGGCCCCAAGCCGATGTCGCCCAATTCAACAGCTTTGAAGCGTGGCAGTTGCAGAAGCTGGGGCTGTTACAAAGCTACAAGTCGCCTGAAGCAAAAAAATTTCCCGACAACTTCAAGGACCCGGACGGATATTGGACCACTCTCTACATGAATTATCTCGTGTTGGGTTACAACCCAACCATCGTATCCGCAGCCGACGTGCCAAGGACGTGGGACGATCTTTTACATCCCCGATGGAAAGGCGATAAATTCGCGCTCGACCGCGATAATGCCGTCTGGTACGGCGGCCTGGCGCTTTATTGGGGCAAAGAAAAGGCGGCAAAGTTCATGAAAGCTTTGGCTAGCCAACAACCGACCATGCGCAAGGGGCATACGTTGATTGCCAATCTTATGTCGAGCGGCGAGTTTCCGCTCGGACTAGTCTACGCGCACCGGGTTGAGGAAATGAAATCGAAAGGAATGAACACGGTCGAGTGGGTTGCGCTCGAACCCATCGTGGCGACGCCGATTGTAATCGGCATAGCGAAAAATGCGCCCAGTCCGAACGCCGCCAAGTTGTTCGTCGACTTTTTCTTGTCGAAAGAGGGTCAAGTAATCTCCCAGAAACAGCAGTTCAGAGTGCCTGCAAACCCGGATATGCCTCCCGTTTCCGCCAAACTCGATGCAAAAAATTTAAAGATTTCTCTGATCAACCGACAGCTGGCGGATAGCTATCAGGAGTACGACAAGGAATACCAAGCGCTTTTTAAATAGCTCGATGCAAATATCTGGGCCGGCCTGAAATCGTTTCTGTTCGAAGCTCCGGTTAACTTGTGCTGGCAGGTGGACGGCGATGGTGGGTCGCCTGCTCGTAGGCGTACGCGAGGCTAATCATTTGACCGTCGGTGTAAGGGCGCCCGAGAAAGCTGATTCCTGCTGGAAGCCCGTCGCGCGTGAATCCCGCGGGAACGGCGATGGTCGGCACAAATATCAAAAACGTGTTTAGGTGCGGCGCCCCTCGATGATTAACGTGAGGCGGGTTAACACCATCACGGATCAAGGTCGGCTGGTGTTCTACGGATTTATGAACAATGGCGTCCAGCCTGTTGTCCGCCATTACCTTTAAGACGTTGGTCATTAGCTCATCGCAGGCGATGAGGTATTCATAGTATTTTGCCGCGTCCGACGCCGTCTTCAGACGATTCTTTGCGCCGGGAAACACTTTGGCAAACTCGGGCGATGCCATTGCCTCGGCGCGGGACTTAAACGGCGGATGGCTATTCCGACCGTAATAGATTCTGAACGCTTCCTCTCCTGCTGTGGGATTGTCTGCGCGCCTAGCCAACAATTGGTTGAGCTTCGGAATCACGATAGGATCGACAAGTTCGGCGCCGCCGGCTTTTAGCTCGCCAACCGCACGGTCGAAGACCTCACCGACTTGCTTGAAATCGTCTGAATCAGGTTCAGAATTGTATCCCATCGGCTCGCGCAATATGCCGATGCGTGCGCCTCTGAGACCATCCTTGTCGAGAAAAGCGGTAAAGCTCTCCGGAATGTGACCAAAACCCCTTGCCGTTAAGGGATCTTCGGAATCGTAACCAGCGATAGCGTCCAGGAGTAACGTCAGGTCTTTAACCGTGCGGGCCATGGGTCCGAGAGTGCCGGCTTTCTGGGGCCAACCGGAATAGCTTCCCGCGCGGCTCACAATTCCCGCGGTGGTGCGCATTCCCACTATGGAGTTCCAGGTTGACGGGCGGCGTATCGAAGCCAAACCTTCCTGCCCGACACCCAGAGCAGCGAGATTTGCCGAGACGCTCGCCGCAGACCCGCCCGAGGAGCCGCCGACGGTGCGCTCTAAAGCATAAGGATTTTTTGTTGATCCAAATAGCGAACCATGGGTATCACCGCCACCCAGCTCACCCAGCGTCGCCTTTCCCAATATGACCGCTCCGGCGTGCCTCATCTTTTCTACGATGAAAGCGTCTTTGTCCGGGTAGAAGTTTTTGAACAACACCGATCCCAAGGTCGTCGCCATTCCCTGGGCATCGATCTGGTCCTTCAGGATCACCGGGATTCCATGCAGTGGACCGATCGGACCGGAACTCCTGTAGGCGTCGTCCAGACGAGCCGCTTCGGCGAGCGCCGTCGAGCTGACGGCGATGATCGAATTGATAACCGGACCGGCTTTGTCCAAGGCGTCGATGCGATCGATATACGTTTGCACCAACTGGCGGCAGGTCAACTGGCCGGATTTAAAAGCACTGTGGATGCTACCGATAGTTGCTTCGAGAATCTGAAACGGCGCTGTTGCTTGCCCCATGGTTGGGCCTCCTAATTTGCAGAGAATCTAATCTTGCCGAAACCATATGGCAGGCCAAAATAGATGTCTACCTTTTTGCCGCCAATTTCATTGCGGCGCGAGGTCGGGCATGGGTTGTTGACTTAGTCTTGAGCCAACGCTGCAGCTTCGATTCCAAGTTTTTATCCGTTTCTCCGCGTATGCTGTATGCAACCGGCTAAATCACCGATGCCTCGCGATGGAAGTGTTCCGCCGGCAGCGTGGAGTAAAAGATTAAAGGGAATTTCCGTCATTGTCCTGGGGTCATGATCCAGGCGTAAGCTGGAGGTCCTGCCTGATTAGGAGACGCATTTTATAGCGTACCGAAGAGCAGTGATGGTTATTCACCGTTTGGTCGAAGAGAACTTCGGTTCAGGGATCGAGGCGTCTAGTTGAACTATACAACTTCGCTGCAGTTAGAGATGTATATCTTAAAGAGACCTTGACAAGCTTTTCATGAGTGACCCCTGTACTGCCGCTTTGAACCGCCGTTAGGCATCGAACGTTTTGAACGCCTCGAAACGGACGGCAGTATTCGTTCACGGTTCACCGCTCTCTGGCTACGTCACCGTGATCGGGTGGTCCACCACCGCGTTATACAAGTAGCCCTGCTGATTGAAGGGAACTTCGTCCGGCTGCGTGTTGCCCTTTTCGTCCGTCGCGCGCACCCGAATAGTGTGCTTTCCGGGCTTGGGCTGCCATTCAAAATCCCAGCGCACCCACGCGGCGGCGATGTTAGGCTCCCTGAGCCTCCCCGTCTGCCAGCTCTTGCCTTGGCTCAGACTGTACTCCACTTTCGCGATCTTCCCGAACGGAGACCAGGCCCGGCCGCGAACCAGGCGGCGCTCTGCGCTCACCTCCCCGCCCCACGGAAGCTCCAGCGCGCTCTTCAGGTCCTGGTTTGAAAGAACCGGCCCCTTGGCAGGAGGTTCGGGCTTGTAGTCCGGCCCGATAAGAACGTAGGTGTCGGTGTTCCAGGAAGAAAAAAGAGGCTTCTCGGAAACCTCAATGCGTCCGACCCATTTTATGTTGGCAATGCCGATCCAACCTGGGACAAGGATGCGGACAGGAAAACCGTGATCGGGAGGTAGAGGCTGCCCGTTCATCGCGTAGACAAGCAACGTGTCCGCCTCCAGTGCCTTGGCAATCGGCATCGGGCGCCGGACTTTCAGATCATCCAGGCCCTCAGGCATCACGTCTCTGGCGCTCTTCTTGAGGCCGGCGCGATCGAGAACCTCCGCGAGCGGCACACCGGTCCATTCCGCCACGCCGATGCCGCCGAGCTTCCACTGGGTGCCGTCCGCTTTCTTGCCGTAGGCGGCTGCAAATAAACTGCGCCCGTTTCCGGCACATTCGACATAGCGGATCTCCGACACCGACGGCAGGGAAAGAACCTCGTCATAGCTGAGTTCCTTGGTACCCTCGACGCCTGATCCTTCGATCTTCAAGCGCCATTTTTTTACATCCACCGCGGGGGTTCTCGTGTGATTGCGCACGAAGAAGAGGTCATTGGGGACAAGATACCCGCGCTCATACAGGTTTTCCCAGCGCATCTCCTGGTTGCTGCCAAAATCATTGAACCACTCCTTGGGCGTGGGCTTGATGACTGGCGTCGGGGCCGCTTGAGCCCAAGCTTTCGGGCCAAGCCGATGGCTCAATACCGCTGCCGCGCCTCCGGCGGCGAGAATCTGGAAAAAACGGCGTCGCGACACGCCAAGGTCACGGGCACGGCGCCAGGCGTACTCGTCGGCGCGAAACTGCAGATAGTCTTCTTCCCGGATAAGGTTTTCGTACGCCATGGCTAAAACCCTCCTTGGTTGGTGATTTCTATTACTTCTTACACAAACTCCGGATAAATTTGATCAACTCGTCGATCTGCTGCTCGCTCAGCGCCTCCCCCCACGCGGGCATCACGGTGGAGCGCCCGACGCTCTGACCTCCCCCCTTGATGATTTTCAAGAGAACCTCGTCGGAATCCTTAGCCATCGTCTTGCAGTTGGTAAAATCCGCCGGCTTGGGTTCGAGTCCGCGCGCGTTCGGGCCGTCTCCCTTGCCTCCAACCCCGTGACACACCGAGCACAACTCCTGGAATAATGCGGCGGTCTTTTCCGCAGCAAAAAGCCACGACGAAATCGCAAGACTACAGCACAAAAATCCAATCGCAAGAAAAACATTCAACGGTCGCCGCGCAATTTTACTCCGTGAGCCGCTCTTCACTGCGCGGTCGCTCACTGCAATGACTTCCTCGGCGCAATGGCGATAAAACCAAGACGCGGTGCCACCTTCGAGAACGTAACCAAGTACGGAGTCATATGAACGGCTTGAACGATTTGAACGCGCTTCGGTAGTTTGCTGGCGCGCGCGGCATGTTTATTTTTT
>JAJONK010000206.1 GCA_021323355.1 Deltaproteobacteria bacterium | reverse complement strand
CTTCAATGTCCGATATACGAAGGACTTCCGCTACTCGGTCGCCAGTTTTGGCTTACGTTGCGCGCCGCTTTCGCGCGGGTGATAGCGTTGGTGGGCCTGTTTCAGGCGATTGGCATCCACGTGAGTATAGATCTGTGTCGTCGCAATATCCGCATGGCCGAGCATCGTTTGCACCGAGCGAAGATCAGCGCCGCCTGCCAACAGATGGGTGGCGAAAGAATGGCGCAACGTATGGGGCGAAACCTTTTTATCGATGCCGGCAGCCCGGGCGTAACCCCGAATGATCTTCCAGAATCCCTGGCGGGTGAGCGCTTGACCGGAGCGATTGAGGAATAGAAAAGCGCTGGATTTGCCCTTCAGCAGACGCGGCCTAGTTTCTTGAATGTACCGAAGTAGTTTTTCCCGCGCCCATTTGCCAAACGGCACAGCCCGCATCTTGGAACCTTTGCCGCTGACAGTTAGGTAATCGCCTTGGAAATCGACCTGTTGTAGCTTTATTAGCACCAACTCCGAGACCCGCAGCCCAGTTGCATAGAGTAGTTCCAACATCGCCTGGTCGCGCGCTCCCAGAACTTGATTGGGATCCGGTTGATTCAAGAGAGAGCGGACATCGTCCCCGTTAAGAGCATGCGGCAATTTTCGGGCTGCACTGCTTAAATGAAACTCCGGAATCGGAGGACTACTCACCAACCCTTCATTTTGCAGAAAACGATAGAACCGCCTTACGGTGACAATCTGTCGGGCGATTGAACGACTGCTCAGATTGCGGACACGCAAAGATGACACGAACAAACGAAGATGAATCGGCTCCACAGCATCCCAGCAGGTTACCTTCTGTTTGAGCATGAAATCCGCCAATCCGCAGAGATCGCGGCTATAGGCCTCCACGGTGTTTTTGGCAAGCCCCTTCTCGACACCGATCATCGTCAGAAATGAATCAATGTAAGGGTGCAACGAGTCTTTCATCATCGGGAACAAGGCTAGCGTAGAGTGTCTGGCGAATTGCTTCAATGCGCGCGGAATCTTCGACCTTTCCGCCTCGCTCAGTGGTGACAAAAAATACGTCGGCCACCTGATCGACATTGGTCGAGATCTTTGCCACATGAATCGAAAGGCCAAGCTGGTGCAGCGTATAGGTTATCCTAAACAAGATGCCGAGGCGATCCGCGGTATATACTTCGACGACCGTGTAAAGAGCTGAGGCTTCATTATCTATCTGGATGGAGGTCATCACTTTGGGCATGCGCTTTCGAAAAAGCGTCGATTGCGATTTTTCCACCAGCCTTTCAACGTCGATGTTTCCATCCAAAACCGCTTCCAAAGTCGAGCGGAAGCGGCTCCAGCGCTGCTCGGCCATGGCAATTTCCGAGCGCCCGCCGTGCGATACTCGAAAGATGTCGAGGATGCGGCCATCGCTGGCGGTGAAAATTCGGGCGTTGAGAATATCCAATCTCATCGCCGCCATAACCCCGGCGATTGAAGCAAACAGCCCGGGACGATCGGCGGTGCAGATGGCTACGGTGCTGCAATCTTTTTCCGGAAAGTGCTCAACGGAAACCGCCGCGCCACGGCCTTTAAATTCTTGCATCAGAGCGAAATGCGCAGGCATCTCGCCTTCAGCCACTGATAAAAAGTAACGTTCGGGCATTACCTCGATAAAACGATCGACTTCTTCGGGTGAGGAGGTCGCCGATAATTCTTCGCGGACGCGAGTCTGAATGCGCCCCAGAGCGGCGCGGATGTCTTGATGCTGAAACTCGCCCTTCTCCATATCCTCCAACACCGTCAGCGTCTTTACATAGAGTTCGCCTAGCAGCGATGCCTTCCACGGATTCCAAACGTCGGGCCCGACGCCTCGCACGTCGGCATAGGTGAGCAGATAGAGCATCTTGAGATTGTTAACACTGCCCATCGTTTGAGCAAAGTCACATATGGTTTTCTCGTCTTCCAGATCGCGGCGAAAAGCCGTGTTAGTCATCAGCAGATGATGCCGAACCAAGAATTCCACTAGCGCGCCGTCGTCGACATTAAGCCGCATGCGATCGGCGATCTGGCGCACCATCACGGCGCCCCGTTCGGAATGACCGCCACCGAAGCCTTTGCCGATATCGTGTAAAATGAGCCCGAGATAGAGCAGCTCGATCTTTTCGGCTTCTCGCGCTAACTGCGTCAGCAACGGCAGCGATTCCTTGAACTCCCCGGCTTTGAGCCGCTCGATTTCCTGAATCAAGCGCAACGAGTGTTGGTCGACAGTGTAGATGTGATAGGCATCGTGCAAAACCATGCAAAGAAGCCTGCCGAATTCGGGAATGAAAGCGCCGAGAACCCCGGCCCGATGCATTTCGAACAGCGTATCGTAAACGCCTTCTTTCCATTTGAGAATTCGGAAAAAAGGCAAGTTGGCCGCGGCCGAAGCTCGAAAGGCATCATCGATCAAATGGAGATGGGCGCGCAGCAGCTCTCGGCTTTCGTGACTGAGCGAGCAGCGATGCTTTTGCATCTCTTCGAAGATGCCCATCAGATTGCCGCGATCTCGCGTAAGGATCTCCGGTTTGGTGATCGTGATGTGGTCTCTGGAAATCCTTACTCCCTCCCGTATATTTCGCCCGAGGCCGACCATCCCGCCAATAAGCGGCCAGCCATTATCGGTCAAGCGATGCGTGATCAAGGTAGTGAGGCGGCTGATTTCTGAAGCGTGCCGATAATAATGGCTCATGAATACTTCGACCGCTTTGAGGCTGCCTTCGCCTTGAAAACCCAGCGCCTGACTCACCTTCTCCTGTTCTTCGAAAGTCAACTGGTCCTGGTGTTTGCCGGTCGAAAAATGCAGCTCATTGCGGACTCGCAGGAGAAAATCATGGGAGGCCTTCAGTTTCGCGATATCCGCCGGGCTGATGATGCCCTTGGCCGCCAGCTCATCGAGATCTTTCACCTGCATTTTGACACGCGCCATCCAACGCGCGGTATGGATATCCCGCAACCCTCCCTCGCTCTCCTTGACGTCCGGTTCCAACAGATAAACCGAACCGCCGTAGCCGGCATGGCGTGCGTCGTTTTCGGCGAGCTTTTCGCCGACAAACCCGTTGACTCGTTTTCTGGCCAAGCGGCTCTGGACGGCTTTCTCAAATTCGTTGTAGAGGGTTTGGTCGCCGCAGACGTATCTGCTATCGAGAAGCGCCGTCCTGACTTTCATATCGGTGCTGGCCAAGCGCATCGACTCACTGATGCTACGAATGGCATGACCCACCTGAAGCCCGGCATCCCATAGCGAATAGAGGAGTTTCTCGGTGACCGCCTCGACGAACGGCGAAACTTTCCATGAGTAGATAAACAGGAGATCGATATCCGAGTGCGGATTAAGCTCGCTTCGACCATAGCCTCCCTGAGCAATAATCGCGCATTGCGGATTGCCGGTGGGATAACGGCGCAAAAAGTCCTTGCTGATTGTGGCGAAGAGATGGCAAATCAGCTCGTCCATCATTTTTGAATAGGCGGCAGCGATTTCGAGCCCGCCGCCGCCGGCGCGGTGCTTCTCGAACAAGGCGGTACGCGCCTTTTGCACATAGCTGCGGGTCAAACCAGTCAGGCCGGTGATGTCCTTGGTTTCCTCGAGCAAAGAATGAGGCAATGAGACAGAGTCCACGAGTAAGTTTACCTCTACAGCGTTTTAGTCGCCACTGTGCCCTGATTGTATTTGCGAATGCCCTCCAGCAGAGCGTCGACCATCGCGTCCTGATGTCCTTCATCGTTCATCGCTCGGCCTTCAACACGATTGGTGATGAAAAACATTTCCACTAAAACGCTCGGCATCCGGGCGCCGACCAGCACGTAAAACAATGCTTTCTTAACGCCCAGATCTTTGACATCGCTCATCTTGCGCGACATGCCGCTGACCACGGCGCCCTGGAGATGGTGCGCCAGACTGATCGAGTCTTCAAGCTTCACATTCTGCATCATGTCACTCAAGATGAACTGCAGATCCGAAATATTTTTTCGCGACGTGCTGTTTTCCCGGGCAGCCAGCCGGATCGAGGCTTCATCGCTGGTGTTGTCGAGATAATAGGTTTCCAGACCTCTGGCTTCTAGGTTCGGACTCGCGTTCATGTGAAGCGAGACGAACAAATCGGCGTCTTCGGTATTTGCGGTGGCAGTGCGGTCTTCCAGCGGAATGTAGCGATCGTCTTTGCGCGTCAAGATCACTTCGATCCCCAATTCGCGGGTGAGCTTGATCGCCAATTTCTTGGCGATCGACAGCACCAGATCTTTCTCAGCTACTCCGCCGACACCGATGGCGCCCGGATCCTTGCCGCCGTGGCCGGGATCCAATACGATTTTACGGATGCCGGACACCGTTGTCTTCGCCGGTTGCTTAGTTTTTGCAGTTGCCCTGATAACCGCCTTATCGGCGCCTGACTTAACCGTCTCACCGGTTCGTTGAGGCTGGATATGGATGACCAATCGATACAAATCGGGAAGTAACGAAATATCATAAGCGGTGCTATCATCAGCCAAGTCCAAGACTACCCGCACGACATCATCGCTATACTGGCCGACTCGTATCTGGCGCAAAAGCCGGTCGCCAACCGCGAGCGGTTCTTTAGAATTCGTCAGCAATTGCGCCCCCGAGATGTCGATGTAAGTTCGCGGCGCCAACCCTTTCGACTTATCTCCCTCGAGCCGGTGAATTTCATATTTAGCTTCTTTGGATAAGTCGAGCAGCACGCGAGTATAGCGAGAAGTGGAGATGAAGCGCACCGAACTCACTAAGCTCTTGTCCGCAGCGCTCGGCGAAAGCTGAGAGTCGGGCTTTAGCTCCTCGGTCGGTTGCGCCCGCTCGCGTGCCGACGGCATGTCAGCTTTCGTTGACTTACCCGGCGATACCGCGCGGTTTTTTTTATTGCTTTGCGCCGCGGCAAAAGAATCGAAATGAGCCAAAGACATCCCAAGCAAAGCGACAACACCTAGGGCAATCGCGATGTAGCGGAAGCTTCTTCTCGTCATCAGATACCTCATGCGATGGGAATCATTTTTTAGCATCTTCGGTGAGCTTGAAGAGGATATTGAGCGCTTCCACTGGAGTGATCGTTGATACGTCGATACTCCGCAGTTGTTCCCGAAACCGATCCTCGGCGCTTGTAAATAATGTCATCTGCAGGGGCTGGTCGCCGGCGGCAGATCCCATGGATGTCAAGCGTCCGCGACACTCATCCCCGCCGCCCTCGAGTCGCGCGAGAATCGCTTTGGCATGGTCAATCACCGGTGCCGGCAAGCCGGCTAAACGGGCCACGTGAATGCCGTAACTGCGGCTGGCCGCGCCTTCCACCAGATTTCTTAAAAAAATGATATCACCCTGCCACTCTTTGACCGCGAAGTTGTAA
>JAJONK010000205.1 GCA_021323355.1 Deltaproteobacteria bacterium | reverse complement strand
CAAGCTGGATTAGCTTTCGGCGGCGCCGACTAGTCGATCCTAGATCCGATTAGAAATGTTTTATTGGTTCTTTGCTGCAACCACCTTTCCCACAGATAGCGAAGCACGAAACTAAGAGAACTCGTTCAAAAATCCATTCATCATAATCTAAGCTCTCCGGCCGTCCTATCCGTTTCTCTTTATCAACAGAGTCAATCGACTCCGCCTTTAGAACGAGCTCTCTTTTTTCGCACGCTGGCCTCGACCCTGCGGTGTATTCATTGGTGAAATTTAATGCTAGTTTTATTAGCAGAGGAAGACATGAGCGCTGATGGCATCCAACCACGGCCACAGGTGGTTTGCCTTTCATAAGGACGATCCTGGTTCTAGATTTTCTCAAAAGGGCGCGGCGGAGTTCGCCAATGTTCCCGCTGCTGTCCCAATCTTTGCGTAACTATAATATAGCTTCAATGTAGCTTCCGCTGCGGTAATAAAACTGGAAGGCGATCAGCACACATGCTTACAAGGATTAAACTAACCTTTTTTGTTTCTTTACTTGCGCTGCTGCTTTGTGGAGCTCTGCCACTTCAGGCTGGAGCCCCCACCGAGGAGATACGTACGGCCATCGACAAAGGCGTTCAGATCCTGAAATCTGCCAAACTCGATAGTAGCAAGGATCGAGCTAAAGTCATCGACCAATTGCGCGAGATCGTTTACACCCGATTTGATTTCGAGGAGATGGCCAAGCGATCTCTGGGTTCTCACTGGCGGCGCCTTAGCCCTCAACAGCAAAAAGAATTCGTGACTGCATTCACGGACCTTCTGGAGACGACCTATGCGGACAAGATCGACTTGTACGAGGGGCAGCAGGTCGAGTTTGTCGGTGAGACCATCGACAAGAACTATGCGGAGGTGAACACAAGAGTGGTCGGCAAGAACCGGGAGAACTATTCGGTCGATTACCGACTCCACCAAGTGGGCGGCAAGTGGAGGATATATGATGTTGTCGCGGAGAACATCAGCCTGGTAAATAATTATCGATCTCAATTTAATCGCGTTGTGGTCAACTCATCGGTTGAAGAGCTCATAAAAAGGATCAAGCAAAAATCGAATTAGCCAAATCCAGCTGACGGCCTTAGTGCATCTACTACGTGCCGCTGTTTTTCTTGCTGAGCATGGACGACTTCAATATTATGATCATCGTTTCCGGTCCCTTTGACTTTTTGCAGCGAACTTTGAGCTAATCTAGATCTAAGTTCAAAAACTCTGTTTCTATCAAATTCAGGGAGAATAAAGGGCCCGAACTCTTTTAAGCCGGGCTGTTTGTTTTGCCTTGTGAATTCGGGAAGTCTTTTAGCTGCGCCTGTCACGATCCCATTTCCGGCGTTCGCGGTCGCGACAGTCCAGTCACAAGCGCGCTCACGCCTGTCGCAATCGCGATCACGTTCGACCTGTCGGCCGCCATCACGATCATCGATAAGGATCGCCGCGGCTGGTTGCCGCGATATCGTCCAATTGCGCCCGAGGCTGCGATACATAAAGCGGCCAAAGCACTAGCCGGACGATGGATGCGATTACGGATGGCAAGAACCCGGAAACGTGCATACAAACAAACCCGCGATTTTTAGATACTTTGAATCTACGCCGTTGGATCAATCCGAGTAGCTTGCAATCGCGTTAATCGCCATGCAAGTACGGTTAGAAAATTGCCCAATAGAGGCATGTGGATAAGTGTCAATGGCTAGCTTAGGCGAGTATTGTCCAATCATGCCAAAGATTGCCAAAAATGGTAAAAATGGTGTTCGCGTGAGAACTCTTCAATGACCTGATGCGACCGTAAGCTACTGAAATTATGCCGTTTTTGATGCCCAGTACGGAGGCAATTCGCTCGGCAGCGGTACTGAACGACGTGTCCCTGCGGGCGACCCTCAGTTATCAACAAAGTTATCCACTGCTTCTGTGAACAGCGGATTCTTACCAGTCGTCCTATCAGGCACACTCTGTTTGACTATGCCGCCACACAACCCGTACGGCCTTCGATTGGGAATTTCGCTAGTACAAACAGGCTACTCGTTGTGAGATCACACGGGCGGGCGTCGAGCCCCACGCAGAGTGATCATGCAGCCAGAATCCAGAGCGGCCTGCGTTGGTCGAATGGCAATTTTCCACGCGCGCCAAAAAGCTTCAACACTATGGATTTAATCCTAAACGGATGAAGTAGCTACCCGAGTTGTCAGATTGCTCCAGACAGGCTAAGCCTGAAGTAGTCATCTGACTTGTTCAAAGCGTTCACCCGTGCTCTTCAAATTTTTACCTATGAGTTTTTGGCGGCTTCGGAGCGTCATCTGGATCGTGCTACCACTGCTCTTAAGCTGCGCGGCGTCGACGCCCACTGCGGCATGGCGGAATACGATGCACTCAGGTGAAGCCTCGATTAGAGACAGTTTTAGGAACGGCACGCCTGAACTCGATTGGTTGCCGTATCCCAATTTCAATCAGGACAATTTGCGAGGCACGATCGATGAAACATCACCCGAAGGCGAGGCTGGGGTCGGTGTGTTGGATAACAAAAATGCTGGCGGCTTCGCTGCACTCTCTTATGCCTCGACAAACTCGCTATCGGACTTCTACCTAGAAGCGTGGATTCACGCTCAGGTCACCCGTGGCGAGAAGGGTCCACTAAATGGCATCGCTTTTCGTATCGATACCGTCTCGGGTAACTTCTATCGCCTGGCTACTCAGTTTATGGGAGCGGAACCGGCGCTATCACTAGCTTACGTGGGCAAGGAAACCAATCACTTTCCAGAGTATCTTAAGCGCTGGAGAGGAGAGGAGATCCCCGGCGGAGCGCCGCAAAGCAGCGGCTGGCAAAAAATCGCTATCGCAGTATACGACAGCAAAGCTGAACTCTATTGGAATGGAACGAACCTGCCCGGCGGGCCTTTTCCCATAGAGCGGGTGCAATCGGGTCATATCGGCGTTTATGCGAATTTCGTTGGCGGTCTCGGTCACGCCGAAACAAAAGTAGATGGCCTGCGTGTGTGGCCGCGGAACTAAGTAGTTCGCAGAATTATTCTGTTACTTTCGGTTAGAATTTCGGCATCTTCGATTCGCGCCACACAAATAACCATACAGGTTTGCTTTTCCCGTTTCCTACATCGATCAGCAGAATTCCTACATTTGTGTCCGCTTCCGGTTTTACCGAAGAAAAATTCTTTGAAACTCCTTCTTCTTTTCGGCGTAAGCCTTGGTGTCGAATTTATCCATCGGGACGAACTGAATTTTGTCGGCGTCGGGTAGCGGTGGATAGATGCCTTTGCGGTTAACGAACTCGCCCAGCTTGGCCATGATTTTCATGCTTTCGTCATCCAGAAAATAGTCGATGAACAACTTTCCCGCGTTGGGACGAGGCGCCTTGTTATTGAGGGCAATGTAATTGCCGTCGCCGAGCATTTTCGGCAGTCTTACATAGTCTAAGGGGGCGCCGGTCTGGCCAAAGACATAGGTGTAATGGACCAGAGTAATGGCGATCGGAATCTCGCCGGTGGCGGCACGCTCGACCGGGGGCAGCAGAGATTCCACAAGGGTCGGTTTGGTCGCTGCCAGATCGCGAATATACTTTTCGGCTTTCTCTTTGCCCATGAGCTTGTGCAGGCTCGCCAGCCACTGCGTCGTGGTTGTGTGTTGGGTGGGATCTGGCATGACCAATTTACCTTTATATTGGGGCTTGACGAGATCCTCTAAAGAAGCTGGAGCGTCTCCGGGTCTGATCACGTTCTTGTTGTAGACGATGCCGATAAGTAGATTGCGATAGCTCGGCCCCAAACTGGGATCGATCAACTCTTTGGGATACGCGGCCGCTGCCGGCGAGTCATACTTGGCAAAGACGCCCTCGCGCTGCATGATCAGCATGGGATCGGCAATGGTGACAACTACGTCGGCTAATGGCCTCCCGGCGCGGTGCTCGTTGAGCGCTCGATCCATGACTTTCGTCGAAGACGCGCGCCAAAATTCCATTTCGATACCGGTTTTGTTCTTAAAAGCGTTCCCCACACTCTCGGCGATACTCGTCTCCATTGAGCTGTAGACCACGACCTTACCGCCCTCTTTTTTCGCCTCCGCAATGAGCTTGGAATCCTGAGCGAAACCGGGTTGTCCCGAGATCAACCAAATAGAAATGAAGATGGCGCCACCGAATCTCTTTCTCATTTTCTCCTCCTAAATGGTTCTCCTCCCCTAGATGGCGAGAAGCTGCGAGAAGCTAGAACTAATTCATATCTTATAAAATCGCGCTGCATTTTCGCCTAAGATGGCGCTCTTCTCCTCGGCGCTTATGGTTTCTAACGCTTTGGTACTAGGAACACGTTCCCACTCGGTATCGCTGTGCGGATAGTCACTGGCATACATGAAAGTCTTGGCGCCTAACCGATCGATCAGGTATCTCAAGTCTTCATGCTCATCGTAGCCGGTGAGAAAGCGGCCCGACTTGATGTATTCCATCGGATCTCTCGTGGTTTCCGGAAGAAGGTAGGGCGATTCGCCCCAGCCCTTCTCCAGGTGATGTCCGGCGCTAACCCGTTTTGCGTCGGAAACGTGCTTGTTCACCCATCTTGCCCAGTAGTGCAGCCAGGTGCCGTCAATCTCCAAGAAGGCGCAGCGAAGTTTGGGAAACTCAGCCATGATTCCCATCTGCGTCAAGGACATGAGAGCCACCATCATCGAGAACGGCATACACGTGATATGGGTCGAAAAGAAATCGGTGAAGCAATCCGCCCACGGCGTATAGTGCATCCCAGTCACCGCGTGAAATCCAATGGGACAATCCAGATCGTTGGCAGCCTTGAAGAACGGATGGAACTCCTGCGAATGAAGCGGGCGGTCGCCAACCATGCCGGGAATGGTCGCGGCCACCAAACCTAGATCTTTCACTGCTCGACGCATCTCCTCGACGGCGGCGGGCGGATCTTGTATCGGCACCAGCGCAATGCCCTTGAGCTTATCGGGCGCTTGCCTGCACCGCTCGGCGACATAGTTGTTATGCGCGCGGCAAATCGCCGCGGCCAAACCCTTGTCCTCCACGTCCGAGACAAAGGCGAAAGCCGTGGGATAAACTACCTGAACATCGACACCCAAGAGCCCTAGGTCTTTGACACGACCGGCGACATCGTCGAGCGAACTGTCCTTCATGTGCATCTGTTTGTGCCGGGGCGACAAATACAAGAAGCCGCCGGCGCCGACGCCTTTGGACAGGGGTATTCGCGGCACGACCTTTCCCTCCACGGCCCAACGTCCCTCTTCCATAGAATGACCGTGGATTTTGACTACGCGCGGCCGCTTTCCCCAATATTCCTTCTCGATGTATTCTTCGAATAAGTAGTGCGGCTCATGGAAATGCCCATC
>JAJONK010000204.1 GCA_021323355.1 Deltaproteobacteria bacterium | reverse complement strand
CTGCTGTCATCCCATCGCAGCTTGATGCTGCGTCTGTGATATCCTCGCTCGGACGGCTATTTTCGATGTGGTTCTCTTTTCCTGAGAACTAGCTTGACTAAACTGAGCCGAACATATTACGCGAAGCTTAGGATATCCATTGCCTTCGTGTCGACCCGCGCATATTTTCGCCGGGGGTACATGTCAGGAACGCGGCGTTCCGCAGGTCAGAGTTAAAGATCGACTTTCCATAACTAATACGGAGGTAAACCTATGGCCACGCAATCACAAGAAGCCTTGACAAAGCTTAGCGGCGCGATCAAAGGCAGGGTGCTAGGCCCTGATGATTCCGGCTACGATGAGGCGCGTCAAATTTGGAATGCTATGATCGACCGTCGTCCGGCCGTTATCGTGCAGCCGGCAAATAGCGACGACGTCGCACCGGCCATCAAGTTTGCGCGGGAGAACACGCTGGAGATTTCAGTTCGCGGCGCTGGACATAACATCGCCGGCAACGCCATCTGCAATGGCGGCCTAACCATCGATTTCTCACAGATGAAGCAGGTCCGAGTGGATGCCGCGACGAAACGCGCCTACGTTGATGCCGGCGCAACGCTCGGTGATCTGGATGCGGCGACACAGCGGCACGGTTTGGCCACGCCGGTAGGTATCAACTCGACAACCGGGATTGCCGGGTTGACTCTCGGTGGCGGGTTCGGCTGGCTGACTCGGAAACACGGCATGACCATAGACAATCTGGTCTCGTCTGAGGTGATAACTGCTGATGGTAAAAAGTTACGAGCGAGCGAGCAGGACAACCCGGAACTTTTCTGGGCCTTGCGCGGCGGCGGTGGCAATTTCGGCGTCGTTACCCAGTTCGAGTTTGCCCTTCATCCGGTGGGTCCTGAAATCCTCGCCGGCTTGCTCGTATTCCCCTTTGCGCAGGCAAAGCAGGTCCTGACCCGGTATCGTCAATTTGCTAATACGGCGTCCGAGGATCTCAGCGTCTGGGTTGTGCTCCGTCAGGCGCCGCCGCTACCTTTTCTTCCGCAAGATGTTCATGGCAAGGAGGTTATCGTTCTGCCGATCTTTTACGCAGGGGGTGCGGCTGCGGAAGGCCGGAGGCTGATTGACGAGCTTCGTTCTTTCGGAAATCCCCACGGCGAGCATGTCGGCGCCCAGCCCTACGCAGAATGGCAGAAGGCTTTCGATCCTCTGCTCACTGCCGGCGCCAGAAATTATTGGAAATCTCATAATTTCACCGAGCTCAGCGACGGCGCCATCGATTCGATCATCGAGTACGCCGGCAAACTGCCCTCTCCTCAATGCGAGATCTTCATCGGTCATATTGCCGGCGCTGCCAATCGCGTGCCTCCCGAGGCTATGGCCTATGCGCACCGAGATGCCAAGTTTGTCTTGAATGTGCATGGCCGCTGGGAAAGCACAGCAGAGGATCGGATCTGCATCGATTGGGCACGCGCTTTCTTTAAAGCGAGCGCGCCTTACGCTTCCGCCGGCGCTTACGTTAATTTTATGACCGAGGATGAGGGCGAGCGGGTGACCGCTGCTTACGGGTCGAACTATGATCGACTGGCTCAATTAAAAAAACGCTTCGATCCCGACAATGTTTTTCATTTGAATCACAATATCAAACCATAAAACACCGCGGCGCGGTCGGCTCAATTGTTTCAGGCGGTCGGCGTTACACGAGGCGCCCCGGTCAAAATAGTACTGAAGGTTTCGGTACGAAGCGGCTATTCACTCACAATCTGGATGGCCGCACTCGCAGTCTTCCAGACTGGCGCCCTCGCTGGCCGCGCAGAACTCGCTGCAGTAATTTTTGCCGCCTTTGGATACGCCTGCGCCGGACTCAATTTCGCAATCGCAACTAGGATGAGCACAAGATTCTTCAGCCATGACTAATTACCTCCGCTCCCGTAAGAGGCAGTTAACGTGCCACGACGTCTACGACGGCACGGCCCCGACGTGTCCCGATTTTTAGAGTATCCGGCTCGTTTCGATGTGATAGGTGTGTTCTTTTCAGTACAGAAGGCAGCCGAATCAACGTATGAATCTCTGCGTCCGCTAGCACGACCGCCGTTCGGTCGGGGGTGAACGTCAGGGTATTAACGATCAAATGCGAAAAACAGATGGGGTGAAATCTCCTGATTCAAAAAATTGATAACCTTACACTACGCCCTGGGCGATCATCGCGTCAGCGACTTTGACAAAACCGGCGATATTAGCGCCCATCACCAAGTTGGTCGGCTGGCCGTACTCGGCTGCCGTGCTTGAAGCTGCCGCATAGATGCTGTGCATGATCTCCTGCAAGCGGCGCTCGACTTCTTCTCGTGTCCAGCTGTAGTGAAGAGAGTTCTGACTCATCTCCAGTCCCGAGATCGCCACCCCTCCGGCATTCGCCGCCTTGCCGGGACCATAGCAGATTTTGGTTTCGATGAATTGACGCACGGCATCGGGCTCCGAAGGCATGTTGGCGCCTTCTGAAATCAGCCCGCAGCCGTTTCGGAGTAAAATCCTCGCGTCGTCGCTGCCCAACTCATTCTGCGTCGCGCTGGGAAAGGCGCAATCGCAGTCGACGCCCCAGGGCCGTTTCCCGGGAAAGAACTCTGCCTTGAAATGTTCGGCGTACTCGCGTATGCGGCCACGGCGCACTTCTTTCAGGCCGATCACCCAGGCGAGTTTTTCCGGGTTGATGCCGTCGCGGTCATAGATAAAGCCATCGGAGTCAGAGAGCGTGACCGGCCTGGCGCCGAGATGGTTGAGCTTCTCGATCGTATACTGCGCCACGTTGCCCGAGCCCGAAACAGCACAAACTTTGCCCCTTAGACTGTCGCCGCGTCCGTTGAGCATCTCCTGGGCAAAGTAAACCGCGCCATAACCGGTGGCCTCCGGGCGTATTAAAGACCCTCCCCAGTTCGGCCCCTTCCCGGTCAGCGCGCCTGAGAATTCGTTCTTGATGCGCTTGTATTGGCCGAATAGATAACCAATCTCGCGGCCGCCAACGCCGATATCTCCCGCCGGAACATCCGTATCCGGGCCGATGTGACGAAACAACTCAGTCATGAAGGATTGGCAAAATCGCATCACTTCCAAATCGCTCTTACCCTTTGGATCGAAATCTGCGCCGCCTTTGCCGCCGCCCATCGGCAGGGTCGTCAACGCGTTTTTAAACGTTTGCTCGAAAGCGAGAAACTTAAGGATCCCGGAATTGACGCTCGGATGAAATCTCAGGCCGCCTTTGTATGGGCCGATGGCGCTGTTCATTTCGATGCGGAAGCCGCGGTTCACTCTTATCCTACCCTGGTCGTCCACCCAGGGTACGCGGAAAATGATCGTCCGCTCCGGCTCGACCATGCGTTCCAAAATACCATGCTTGATGTACTGAGGATGCCGGCTCACCGCCGGCTCGATGGATTCAAACACCTCCTGAATCGCCTGCAAAAAAATCGGCTGATGTTCACTGGTCGCTCGGACCTTGTTCAATACCTCTTCGATCTCACGCATCATCGAAAAACTGCCTCCTACGTGTTGGATCTCCGCCTACAATGAGCTGTTGTTGCCCAGCGGCGCTTATTTTAGCTAACTAAAAACCGCGCAGGATTCTACTGCGCGGCGCAAACATGGGGGACGGATTGAGCATTGATTCTTCTGATGGGGAAAGGGATGGACATCGAAGAAGGCAGATCCCCGCGAGCGCAACAGTCTCCAAGGGGCGATCGACAGGAAGGATTGTTAGCCGGAAGCCCGGCTTATAAATGCCGAGCGCATTCCGAAGATCGTTTGAGATAAAAGCCTTAACAGAGCTTCGAACTAGAGTATCGAATCAGGCATTCGGATCGAACAGTCGATTCGTTTGCGCGCTAGTTGGCCGGCGCGCGCACGGTAATCTGCGAGCCGACGATAGCGCCGTCCTCCGCTCGAGGGCCGCTGGCCGACACAGTGCTCCCGGGTGTAAGCAGCCGTCGGTCGCCGACAACGCGCTTGACGACCGGAGTGTCCGCCGGCACGAGTACTTTGATCTCTCCGCCCTTGTACTTCAGCGTTACCATCCGGCCTTTTACCTCTTGTACCGCCACGTCCTCGACATTTTCAACGTTGGCGTTGGTCATGGTCGAGCCGCTCTGCGGCGCCGAGGTTAACGGCCTGTGGCCCTCTCCGGTGCCGCGCTGGTCCTCGGAAAAAATGTGCAAGCGGCTGGCGCGGAATGTGCCATCCGGCTGCTTTTCCGCGGTGGCTCCGACATACATACCGGAGCTGATATCGGAGAACTTCACCGGCACTTCGCCCCGAATAATCGTGTTGCCACCAAGCTTCACGACAACCGGACCGCTATTGGCCATCACTGACATATCTGAACCTGTGATCGAGGATATGGTGCCATTGACTGAAATGGTTTTTCCCGCCGAGCCGGTTTGAGCCCCAGCATTGCCGCCGATCAGCGCCAGACCGATTACCGATGCCATCGAAAAACCGCGAATATAACTCCATTGACAGAATCTTTTCATCGCTTTTCCTTTCGCGTTGCATTCCCCCATACCGTCAGTATCTTCTAACTGCCGCGCAATATTGCACGGTAGATAATTGCGTGGGTGATCAGGAGCTCGAGGCTGTTCATTCTTTTAGGCTTGCCGCGCTTCGATCAGAAGATCGCTCGCGGTTCGCTGATTCGGCTTTGCTACGTTCCTCGGCAAAATACCGGGCCCATCGCACCAGCCGTATGCAGGCTGCGGTAAAGCCAAGGGTTGTCAGTGCCATCATGATCCACGGAGAAGTATTGAAATAATTATCAAGCAGGTAGCCGATGAATAATCCGCCGATAATACTTCCGGGAAGCTCCAGAGCCATAGCTACAAGGACTCCGGCTTTGCGGCTGACGATGGGATACTTTATCCCGCCAGGTTTCTTGTCCGGGCTGCGCGGGTATAGTCGTTCGTTCGGAGCAGCCATGATTGAATTGAGGTTAACAGATATCGGTGTCGTCAGGAATAAGCCAGGCACACGAGGCGTGACAAGCCTGATCCTGTTTAGGCTTGTTAGAGTAGCCCGGTAAACTCTATTTGACTCCGAAACATCGAAGCTTAACCCAGCTGAAAAATATCCGGCGAACTCTCGATCGGGATTACACATATACTTGAGGGCCAAGTATCCTTGGCACAACTCCGCTCCAAGCTCAGTCAACCAATACACCAAACTTATTTCTGAAATATTAGAGATGGACGTTGACATCGTCCCCCACACCACGTAGTGTGAATTATCTTCTTCAGTCTATGGCCTTCTGGGGAAAGCACAAATTTGAAGGCCTCTTCTAGTCTCTATCCTTGCGAAACTCTCTTTAAATGATTTCCGATCAGGGCGTGGTTTAAGTATTTTGTTAGTCCATGTTCTCCCATTTGCAGTCGGATTCTC
>JAJONK010000203.1 GCA_021323355.1 Deltaproteobacteria bacterium | reverse complement strand
AATGCTACCTTCGTCAAGACGGGAAGCGAGGTAAATGCCCGTGGCAAAAGCAAAGCCATCGAAACGACCGATCCATTTCTCGATGCTGCGGAGTTATCAAACCGCGGACCTGATTACACTGGCCAACGGTGCGGCGGGGATGGCGGCAATTCTCTCGATGATGAGCTATCTCCAGTCACCCGAGAACTGGCGCGTATACCTGGCCCTGTCGCTTATTCCTATCGCTTTTATCTTCGACATTTTAGACGGCAAGTTAGCGCGCCGGCAGCACAAGAATTCCGTATTCGGTCAGGAACTCGACTCCTTGGCGGACATTGTCAGCTTCGGTGTTCTGCGGAATTAGTCGTCTTGCCCGCTACAACGTTACCGCCGCCCAACTTGCCGATGCTGGCGGCAAGGTGCGCTATTTTGAAGGAACACCGATCCCGTCGAGCTTGATCCTGGTTGTCTTGCTTGCCCTATGCTTCTATCTGGGTCGTGTCGGCAACGACTTACCGCTCGGGGTTGTCGAGATTGCCTCGCTCCAGTGGCATCCGTCATCGCTGATGTTTTTCGTCAACGGCAGCGCCATGATCAGCAAGACGCTCAGAATTCCGAAGCTGTAAGACCAGTGGGCGCTCGATTCGTTCTCTGTTAAACTGACCACGATGGACGACGCGGCTAAACACAAGAGAACAGCGCCCGACCCTGCTCCGTCTGCCCCGCCGGACCTCTCCGGAAAGTCTGATGACGAACTGTTGCAGATGCGCATCTGCGACTTGAGGGTGAAAATCCCAGGCACTGAACTGGAACCGCGGATTCAGAAGTTTTGCGACGAGTTGGCTGCCAAAAGGATTTCATTCAAGCCGCTTTGCTACCTGGGGGATGAGTGGTTTTGTCCCGAGGGATCCGCCGCAATCGCGATCCCCTTTTATCTGGCTCATCCGCGCCTGAAGAAGCTTGAAGAGCGCATGATGATGGAAGTTGAAGGCGGCACCGAAGCCTGGTGCATGAGCCTTCTGCGGCACGAAATGGGCCATGTGCTGAATCACGCATATCTGATCGACAAAGATCGCGCCTGGCAGAAGCTCTTCGGTCCGCCGTCATTGGAATATTCCGAAAGCTTTCGCGCCCGTCCTTACAGCAAACGATTTGTCCGCCATCTCGCCGGGTGGTACGCGCAGAGCCATCCCGAAGAAGACTTCGCCGAAACCGTGGCTATCTGGCTTACACCGGGCGTAGATTGGCGGCAGCAGTATCGCGACTGGACGGCGCTGGCAAAGTTGGAGTACGTGGACGCGCTGATGAGCAAACTCGCCGGAGAACCGCCTAAGGTCATTTCGAAATTAAAGATGAGTGAAGCGTCCCGGTTGCGCTCGCGCCTAGAAGCCTACTACAAGCGCCGCCGTCGCCTGTACGCGCAAGATTTTCCTGATTTCTTTGACGCCGATCTAAAGAAACTTTTTATCGATGGAACCTCGGCGCCGACTCACGAACGCGCCGCAGTATTCCTGCGACGCTCAAGCAACATGCTCCTGAATGCCGTGTCGGCTTGGACCGGAGAACCGAAATTTACCCTCAATCGCGTGCTGCGCGAGCTCACACAACGTTGCGCGGAACTCGATCTTCGACTGCGCAGCGAATCCGCCGGCGTCGAGGTCAGCGCGTATTTGGCAACTTTGGCATCACATTATCGTTTGACCGGTAAATTCAAAGATGCGTGAGGAGTGATGGCGGCGACCAAGCGTAAATGCAAAGTCTTAGTGCTGTTCGACACTGCCGGAACACCGCCGTCCAAGCAGGACTTCACCGAGGAGATGAAGACGGATGACTGGGCGGCGGAGGCGCATATCATCGCCGCGCTGACCCAACTCGGTCACGAAGTGCGCACCATCGGTGTCTACGATGAGCCTGGAATGATTATCGACGAGATAAAAACTCATCCGCCCGACGTGGTCTTCAATCTAACGGAACATTTCAATGCAGTCTCGGAACATGATCGCAATGTCGCCGGTCTGTTGGAGATGTTGGATGTTCCCTACACCGGCTCAAGCCCAACGGGACTGACCCTGTGCAAGAACAAGGGCATGTCAAAGGAAATCCTCTCGTATCACAATATTCGCGTGCCGAATTTTGCGATCTTCACACCCGGAACGACATTGCGCAGGCCCAAAAAGCTCAACTTCCCGCTTTTCATCAAACCGTTGAAAGAGGAGGCTTCTTATGGCATTTCGCAAGATTCGTTCGTCGAGGACGATAATGCTTTTGAAGAACGGATCCGCTTCATCCACGAACGCATGAATCAGGAAGCGTTGGCTGAAGAATACATCGAGGGCCGGGAACTTTATGCAAGTATTCTCGGCAACGATCGTTTACAAACCTTTCCCTTGCGTGAAGTGGTTTTTTCGGCCGTCCCCGACGGCCAGCCGCGCTTCTCAACGTTCAAAGCAAAGTGGGACAAAGCCTATCGCAAGCGCTGGGGCATCAAAAACATTTTTGCCCAACCCTTGCCGGAAGGAATCGAGCAACGTATCGCCCGCATCTCCAAAGCGGTGTATCGCGCGCTGCGCATCCGCGGCTATGGCCGCATCGATCTGCGTCTGACACCGGACAATGAAGTGGTGGTTCTGGAAGCGAACCCTAATCCAAATCTCGACCGCGACGACGAGTTCGCCCAGTCGGCAATGAAGGCTGGACTGAGTTACGAAAGACTCACCCAGCGCATTTTGAATCTCGCCCTTCAAGCCGCTCAGTGACTCGCGCGTAGTATAGGGTGTCGATGAATTCCATCGCCTGTATCTTCAGCCTCACGTGCGCCATTCTTTTAAACGATCTGACGATTCCCGTTCCTATCTTCGCGGTGAATTCGATGCCCCGCGTTTTCATCATCGATGCTGTGGCCCTGAGAAGCGTAAAGCTACGGACGCAGCAAAACAGCGGGAGTCTCAAACCCGCGCTGGCAAAGCTTACGAGGGGGGCGGATCGCGCTCTCATCAGCGCTGCGCTTTCGGTCATGCATAAAGAGTTGGCGCCGCCGAGCGGCGATCGACACGATTACGTGAGTCTTGCACCGTACTGGTGGCCTAACCCGAATACCCACAACGGCCTTCCATACGTCCGCCGTGACGGAGAAATCAATCCGGAGCGTAACAGCATCGCCGATCGGCAAAATCTGGAGAACATGGTGACTTTGGTAAAAACACTGGCGCTTGCCTACTATTTCACGGCAAACGAGGACTACGCCAAACAAGCCACGACCATGCTCCACGTTTGGTTTTTGGATCCGTCGACGAGAATGAATCCGCATTTGAAATATGCGCAGGGCATCCCGGGGCGCAATGCCGGGCGCGCTGCGGGTATTATCGAAAGCCACAAACTCCCGGAGCTTGTCGACGCCGTGGGTCTGTTAGCTGGATCGGCAACCTGGACCCAGGCACATCAGCGGCAATTACAATCGTGGTTTACTGCATTTCTAACCTGGTTATTGGAGAGCCCCGAAGGTCGCGCTGAAGCGCAGGCGGAAAACAACCACGGCACATGGTATGACGTTCAAATTGCCTCATTCGGCCTTTTCACGGGCAGGAGAGATTTCGCTCACCGGGTGCTCAGTGACGTTCCGCGCAAGCGAATCGCCAGGCAAATCGAGCCCAATGGCGGACAGCCGCTCGAACTGGCGCGCGCTGACTCTTGGTCTTATTCGCTGTTTAACCTCGAGGCACTATTCGACGCGGCTGCGCTGGGCGACCATTTAGCAATGGATCTATGGAACTTCGAGACTGCGGATAAACGGAGTACCCGCAAAGCACTGGCTTGGTTGATTCCGTTTGCCACCGGTGAAAAGCGCTGGCCGTTACGCCAGCAATCTCGCTGGCAGCCCGAGCGCCTTGCGCCGTTTCTTCAACGCGCGGCGCTGCGCTATCGGGAGCCCAGCTATGTTACTGCGCTCGGCAAGCTAGCGGCGCCATCTATCGATAGTCGCGAGCGGCTGTTATATCCAATGGATGAAGTGAGTTCCTATGCAAAGTAGAGTCGAGGGAGTTGATTTGTCAACCAAGAAATCGCAGTGACGGCTACGGCGATGGGCTGCATCGGAATCGCCGAATCAGCGCGTTAATTCTTCTGCGCCATTTTTTTAAAGAAACCTTCTCTCTCCAACTCATCCAGCAAGCGCTCGTCGAGATATTTGTTCACGTTGGTATCAAACTTAATCTCGGGAGAACGCTGCACCAGCATATCGATGGCGGCGCGCATCCCTTCGTGCGACATCCGCGGCGGCGAAGAAAAGGTCGATGCAAAGTACTGATACGTTTCATCCACAACCGCGGGATTTTTCTGTTTCATCCTTTGAGTCAAGAGCGCCAGTGATTTGTCTTTTTGGGTCATGAACTGGTGAATTCCCTCGCTATAGGCCTGAAGGAATCGTTTAACCGCACTGCGGTTCTTTTCAAGCAAGGAGCGCCGCGTGGCGATGGCGTTCATCGGGAAGTAGGCCGCTTTCAGTTCGGTCATATGAGCCAACGTCAACAAGCCCATGCGGGCGGCCTCGCCGGTTTCCGGCGGCGCCAGCAGTGTCGCGTCGAGGGCGCCGCTTGCCAACGCGACGAGCCGATTGGCCGCCGGACCGCTGGTCAGCAGAGTCACCGAGGAGCGCGGAATATTCCATTCTCTGAGCGCTAGAATCAGCGATACTTCGTGCGCGCCGCCTAGACTCACGATACCAACTTTTTTGCCGACCAGGTCCTTGGGCTGGCGGATATTTTTCTGTGTTACCAAACTGAATGGAAATCGATTTAGGGATGAGGCGACGAATACCAGGTCAGCGCCTTGATTGATTGCCGAGATCAGGGCGGTGCCGTCGATCTGGCCAAAGTGGATGCTGCCGCCGAGCAAAGCCTGTGCTCCTCGCGCCGAACCCGGAATCATGACGAGATCGGTCTCAACGCCATATTTTGATAGAAAGCCAAAATCCTTCGCTGCCCAAAGAGGCGCCTGAAATCCGGCAAATCCGGCATAGCTGGCGATAAACTTCTCCTGCGCGTTGCTGAATGCCGGCAGGAAGTAAAGTACCAGAGCTGGAAGCACTCTAAAGACACAGGACATATGAAACCTCCTATGGACCAAGCGCTGAGCCTCGATCCTCTAGCAAAAACTTCTATTCTCGAGCATGCCTGGTCAAGCAAGCTGTTGCGATTTATCCAATTCTCGGCAGTTATTTGTCAAGCGAAGCTTGACAGGTGGACGGGCGGCGCAATAGATTTTCTCCACAACTGCGGATCGCTGCCAATGGAGATCATTGTAAAGGAGATTTCATGAGCGTAAATCGCAACGATGTACCCGGCCTCGATTCCTCCGAGCTGAAAGAAGTGAAGGAGAAGCTCATCATGGCCTGCCGCATTCTCGATCATGAAGGCGTGACCGACGGCTATGGCCACATCAGCGTGCGTGTTCCCGGCGCAGATGCGTTTATCACCATTTCGAATGTCAGCCCCGGCTGTGTCACTGACGATCGACTGATCATGCAAGACTTCGCCGGCAATTATCTCGGCGGCGCCAAAATGGCCAATTCATGCGTGCATTTTAAAAGCGCGTCCCGATGTCGAGAGCGTCGCGCACACACACTCGAAGTGGAGCACAATATTCAGCGTGCTCCCAATCAAGCTTAAGCCCATGCACCACTACGGTAAATTTTTATCCGCCGACGGACCGCCGGTATATGAGGGCATTGGCTTGGTTCGTAGACCCGGCTTGCTATGCTTGGCGAATGGAATCATCTGGCGCTGCTTCACGGTGAACCCAAGTATTTGAGCGCCGAGGAACTCGAGGTGTACAACGCCGACCAGCGGTTTCCCATGCGCGGCTGGGAGTATTTCGTCAGCCGGCTGAATAAGGACAAAACCAAGTTGGAATAATGGAGAGCTGGAGTAGTGGACCTATGGGCCCAGCAATACTCCAGTGCTCTATCACACCGTTACTCCAACACGGTGACGCACTAAAACTCAGGGAGGAAAACAAGATGGCCACATCCAAGGAATTCGTTGATCAGTTGAAGAAGGATATTCAGGCGTTCCCGAAAATCCGCATCAAACATCCATTTTTGAAAGCAGTCTGCGCCGGCACGGCTACCATGGACCAGATCCGTGCCTGGGCGATCCAGGACTATCAGTTTCGCGCCGCGGTGCCGCGCATAGCAATGCTGCGCTATTTGGCATGCAACGATCCGGAAATCGCGCAGAGGCTCTGGGGTGTCGTCGAGGAGGAAACTCGCGGCATGGATACGGGCAGCGCCGGGCACAACGAGCTGGCGATC
>JAJONK010000202.1 GCA_021323355.1 Deltaproteobacteria bacterium | reverse complement strand
GGATTGCACGCCGGCCGTGGAAACATACGGAATGCGCTCCCAGACTTTGATGAAGGTCTGGTACGTTTCCTCAAGGTCTTCCTGATTGTTCGTTTTCGTGAACGTGCCGATGATCTGTTTGGTTTCTTTCGGATTGGTTGCGGCATAGCGAACTGCTTCCATATACCCCTGCAGGAACCCGCGAACCCGGTCGCGATGCTCTTTGACGAACTCTCGGGTCGTTGCCAGGCCGGCATGGATCATCGGAATATTTCGCTCCGGAACGTTGACGATTTCTTTGAAGCCCGCCTGCCGCGCCTTGAGAGTCACGGGCGCCGAAATGACGCCAGCATCGATCACACCGCTTGTCAGCGCCGCAAGAATCTCGGGGCCGGTTTTCAAATAGAGCATCTTGACGTCCTGTCCCGGAACCAAGCCGGCCTCCTGGCAGAGAATGCGCACCAAATGGTCGCTGATGGAGCCGGGAGACAGGGCCGAGACCACTTTGCCGCGCAGATCGGCGAGCGACTGAATCTCCGGCTTGGCAAAAATCGAAAGCACCACGCGGTTGGCGATGCCGGCGATATAGACGACTCGTTCTCCGTTCAGTCCGGCCTCGAGCAATTCGCCACCCGGCGTAATGATGTCGACGTTCTTGGTGAGCAGCGCCTGGGTGCCGGTGGTCAGCGGCAGAAATTTCAAATCGACTGCGATTCCGTACCTGTTGAACAGCTTGTTTTCATAAGCTACCCAGAGAGGCGTGAACACCCCGCCGATGGCGTTGTAGCTCGCGCGCACCACCGGCAAATCGGCGGCAAGCGAACGATCGATGAGAAAGAGCCCACTAAAGAGGAGCAACCCGGCAAGAATTTTTGTCAGATTCACGCGCCTATTCCTTTCCAAATTCTCCCGACTGCTTTGCCCAGCGAGCCAATTCGTCATGGCCGGTAAAGACCACGCCATCGAATTGTTTGGCGTAGGAGAGAAATTCATCGAGCACTTTCGAGCGAAACGGCCGGCCGGTGATGAAGTCATGAACGACGAGCGGCATCATGACGGCACGTTCCGCGCCGCGCTCGTATAGCGCATCGAAGGCGGACTTGAGGCCGCGCAACATAAAATCCGGCGGATTGGCATTCCAGGTGGAGAACCGGGAGGGTGGAAACGCGGGATTCGTGATATCGACGCCGAGCGCCGTGTCGCTGTAGGTCGCAAACGGAATCTCGAGCATCTCCCGGCCATGGCCTTCGATCAACGAAGGTAGATCGTCGTTCCACATGCTGCCATCCCATTCGAGATCGGAATGCTCCAGCAGCAGATCAAGCGTATTGTGGCTCGCAAAACAGGTGCGCCAGCCGCGAATGTGTTCGCCCAACAAGTCTTCGAAAACGGCGACGGTTTTTTTGATCAGCGCGACTTCCGTATCGGGCGGCATATTGCACATCATTTCGTGGGCGTACGTGTGGCCGGCGATACAATGCCCGGCTTTCTGAACGGCGCGCGAGACTTCGGGATATTTTTCCAAAGTCGCGCCGCAGATCAGCCACGTGCCGCGGACACCGTGCTCGCTCATGATGTCGAGTAGACGCCAAGCGCCGCGCCGGGCTCCGTATTGCCGCTCGCTGTAGTCGAAAGGATCGGGTTGGCCGTCGGGCATCGGGCAGGTGGCTTCCTCCGACTGATGATGCACGCTGATCGCGATCGGCAGGCGCACGCCGTCCGGCCAGCGAAAACTTTTCTTATAACCTTTCTCGTTCCACATGAAAGACTCCTTCGAATGGTTCACCGGGCATTCGGGTTTAGGCGCCAAGCGGCGATCTCGCTGCATTGCGCAAAGCGGAATTCTTCGTGGCCCACCAGACGGTCGAGAAGACGTCCAAGCACCCGCAGAGTTGCCGGGCGTCCCGTGGCCCAGGTCTGTAGGCTCAGATTCATCAGGCGCGGACCCCTTTCGCTCTCTTTGTAAAGCACATCGAGCTCGTTATTCCACACGCTCGCAAGACCATCGGGACCGCCCCGTTGGGGATAAGGATAGCCGACGTAAGTTTTATCCGCGGTGCTCGTCGTAAACGGAATCTCGACTATCTTCTTCGCTCGCGTTTGAAACAAATACGGCAGATCGTCGTTCAAGAGACTGCTGTCCCACAGCAGCCCTTCCTCCGCCAGAATGTCGAGTGTCTTCGGGCTCACGCGATAGTCGGGACAACGCCAGCCGCGGATCTTCACGCCGGCGATGTCTTCCAAGATTTTGGCAGAGCGGCGCACGTTGGCGCGTTCCTGCTCTTCACTCGCGGTCCGGATCGAACCGAAGCTGTAGCCCATACCGGCAATCTCATGCCCGGCTTTGGCCGCCGCCTGCACGGTGTCGGGATATTTCTCCGCCGTCGTACCGAGCACGAAGAAAGTCGCTTTGACCCGATATTTTTCCAGCAATTCGAGGATATTCCAGATGCCGCGGCGGGCGCCGTACTGCATTGCTCCGCCGACCATGTAGTTGGGCCGCTCTCCGGCGAATAACGGCGCTCCTTCACCGGCCTGGTGCTCGAAAGTCAGTATGACGGGAAGTCGAATTCCCGCGGGCCAGCGGATAGCCTCCGTGTTTGATTTAATTTCTGCAGCCATCGTCCACCTTTCACATTCGGAATCAAAGCAGATGCGTTGTGTTTTTTATATTTCCGTTTCTCTTCTCCATACGTAACGCAAGACACCGCGTCAAGCGGCATAGCGGGTTAGTACGGATTTAGTTGGTTGGCGTATTTTTTCCTACTTCTTCGATGCCGTATCGCGATTTAGGATTTCTGAACTGTTCCCCAACCATACGTGTTTTCCCGGAGCGTGGAGCAAATTGTTTTTGATTCATGTTGACATGTCAGATTGTGATGAATAGTCTCGGGCCTCGGAATCGCATCGGAGAACTCGTTTAATTTAATGGACTCCGTCCTGCGTTATGGGTGGGTGGTTCGGCTGTGGCTGCTGGCGCAGATTTTCACTGACTATAGAGCAGTTAGAAAGGACATCGGAATGAACAAACTTAAAGAGGCTCACGTACCTTATAATACCGGCTGGGCCGGAGACTTGAAAAAAGGCCAGGTGATTCGGATTACCGCGACAACGACGGTCGACTTCGTGTGCATGAGACGGGAAAATCTCAAAGAGCGGTTCGATCAGGCGCGCACCAAAGTCTATAACATGAAAATCTTTCTCACGACCGGCGACAAGCTGATGGGGCGGAATAATCAGCACATGATGACCATCGTCGAAAACACCAACCGGGAGGGGACTCACGATTTGCAGAAAGGCATGTGCAGCGGCTACCGCTTTCAACTCGCAAAAAATGAGGGAAAGCTGCGGGACTATTACCACCGAGACTATAAAGACGAAGAGATTCCGGATCATGGCTGCTACGAAAATCTTTCGCGAGCTTTAGCGCCGTACGGGATCGATCCGGAAGACGTCCCCAATCCTTTTAACCTCAATCAGCATATGAAAATCGACGGCGCCACCGGCCGCATGGATCATACGACAGTGCGGCCCAAACCGGGCAGCTACGTAGATCTTAAAGCAGAGATGGATCTGCTCGTTGCTTTCAGCGCCTGTCCCGATATGCCGGTTGGCGGAAAGCCGGTCGACCTTATGATTTACGAGCCGTGAAATAGTTTTGAGATTTTACGGTTTGATGCGCCTTGGAGAAGCGACCGCTCCAGCCTGATATCAGCAAAGCCATTGCGTCTAGTAATCGCGCGGCGGCCAACAATTCAGGGCGACGTAGCTACTAATCGGCTCGCCATAACATTTCTTTCACACACGAGATCAAAATGAACACCGTGAAGCACCGCTACAGCGCGGAGATCCAGCGGAGCAGGGGACTGCTGGAGCTGGCCGCAGCTCTCTACGACACCTCACTTTCTTTTCAAACCGAGCGCGCCGCCGAACAGGCGATCCAGACAGAATCGCGCGTCGGCTATTCGCTCACGCTTGCGCTTACGGCGACCCGTGAAAAAGGGGTTTCTTTGTCGCTTGCGGCGGATGGATTTCGTGAGCTCCTGGCCGTGAGTCAAGGCAAGCTCTCGCTCGGCTGGATCAATCCTTCGGTTGCCGCAACCATGGCTTTCAGGGGCAAAGGGCTGTTCTCCAAGCGGCAGCCGATCAGGACCATCGCGGTTTTTCCTTCATACGACGTCATGGGATTTGCCGTGCACGAGTCTACCGGGATTACTTCGTTGGAGCAGATCAGGAAGGAGCGCACCCCGCTTCGACTCTCGACCGGAACCATCTCCCCAGCGTGGGTCAAGTACAGCCCGACGATGTACACGGTGAGCGCGGTCATGAAAGCCGCGGGATTCACCTTTGCGAACTTGAAACAATGGGGTGGCAAGATTCAATCGGTTACACGTCCCAGCCACCCAGACCGGCGCGAGGCTCTCGAGAAGGGAAGGATCAATGCGGTGTTCGATGAAGGAATAAAGAGCTGGGGTCAGACTGCCATCGATGCCGGATTTCGCTATCTGCCGGTGGAGGGATCCATTCTGAAAAAACTGACCGCGATAGGTTATCGCGCCTCGGTCTTGCCCAAATCCCGGTTTCCAGCGCTGCCCTCGGACGTGCCCACCGTGGATTTCAGCGGCTGGCCCATGGTGGTCAACGCAGCCATGCCGGACGATGTCGCCTACGCTCTTTGCGAAGCGATCGAGGCGCGTAAAGCGCTCATGCCGACGGACAACTTCAAGCCACTGGATATGGCGCAGCTCTGCGCAAACGATCAGGAGGCGCCGTACGACGTGCCTCTCCATCGGGGCGCCAAGCGTTTCTATCTGGAAAAAGGCTATCTCAAATCGTAAACGCACCTGCGGAATTGACGTCTGTCATATCGGGTCGAGCTTCGCACAGGGGCGAAGAGAGCAATAACCAGAATCTGATCACGGGTGCCGGCTAAGAGCGAGGGCTGCGAGGGTCGGGTATGAGTAATTGTTGATGCCTAAAACGGATCGAGATTTGAACGATGTGCCTGGAATGATTCCGTAGCCCTTGCTGATTCCCACTGCGTGGCTATCGCATCGATGCGGGAACTTGTCCATTCGAAGTACTCCGTCGAACCAATCGAATTACCAGTCGAATAGGGAGACGCTAATCGTTTTGCTTCCCCATAACTTATCTAAGAATCCATTCTTTGCCATTTCGTATCGATAACGCCGGATCGATGAGGCCGGTTAAGAGTCTACTGGAACGGATTGTCTGATGATAGCGGAGTTGAGACATCCGTTAGGAACAGGCGGCGCCGAGGGAAATGAGGTGGTCGTTGGATTTGACTGGGGTTAAACGTTCTGCTGAATCCGTCGTACAATTTTTTGTTCTGTGGGTGTTTCTCGCAGCGCTCGCGGCATTGATTTGGCCGGCCGGTTTCACGTGGTTCCAGCCGCTGATTATACCCGGTCTTGGCGT
>JAJONK010000201.1 GCA_021323355.1 Deltaproteobacteria bacterium | reverse complement strand
TAAATTCGCTCATCGATCTGGCCGAGAGCGGTGTGGCATTCCCGCAGAATTGCTTTATCGTAAAGCGCAGCTACTTCGAGGCCAACCGTCCGAAGATCGTCAACGCCATGAAAGCGATCATCGAGAGTTACTTTGTTTTGCGCAAGGATAAACCCCTAGCCGTTTCCTTGATGAAGAAATACAATCGGGTCAGCGATGAAGATGCCAGTCTCGGCTACGACTACTACCTGGCCAAATACGGTGATGGCGTGATGGTGTTGCCTGACCGCAAGGGCCTGGAATTTATCATTTCCCAGGTGGCCGCCACCAACCCCAAAGCCAAGGGGCAGACGCCGGAGAGCCTGAGGCTCCTGGACGGCAGTGTCTTGGACGAAATCAAGAAAAGCGGATTCATCGACAAATTTAAAAAATAGCCCAGTAGCTCGGATAATCTGCCGAAGATGTTGACGTACGAAGCCGCGCGATCGTTCTTGCGATTTGAACGGCTTAAACAATTGAACGAACTCTTTAGCTGGGAGTGAAATCATGGCTGGTGTGATCGACGCAGATACGCATATCGCCGAGTCGGAGGCGATGTGGAAATTTATCGATCGAGAGATGTATCCGCGCAGGCCTATCCTGGCGAAGATTCCCGACGACACCTGGTACAAAGATCGAAATGCGTTTTGGCTGATTGATGGCGAGATCTTTCCCAAGCCGGCGGGCAAGGGCAGCTTTAGTTTGATCACGCCTTCGGCGGCCAAGAGAGAAGCCGGAAGGGGAGACATTCACCTGGCGGTCCGAGAATTGACCGATCCCATCGCGCGTCTGAAGGACATGGACAGAATCGCTGTGGAAGTACAGGTGATCTATCCGACACTTTTTCTGGTGTATCTCACTGACGATCCGCAGTTGGAGATAGCTCTGTGCCGCGCTTACAATCGCTTTGTCGCCGATGCTTGCGCTAAAGCCCCGGAACGGCTCAAGTGGGTGTCGATCCTGCCGTTACGCGCGGTCGATTCGGCGTTGAAAGAAATGACTTGGGCGAAGCAGCATGGCGCGGTCGGTATATTCTTTCGTGGCATGGAAGGCAATCTCACGCTCGATAACCCTTATTTCTTTTCTATCTACGCCCAGGCGGAGCAGCTCGATCTACCGATCTGTATTCACACCGGTTCAGGCAGCCGCTACTTGATGCAGCTCTTCGATATCGAACGCAATCACACCTTCGCGCATAATCGCGTGCTGCCGGTTTTTGCCTTCCGTGATCTGGTGCACAATCGAATTCCGGAAAAGTTTCCGAGCTTGCGTTTCGGTTTCATCGAAGCTGCCGCCAGTTGGGTGCCCTACATCTGGCATGTGTTGCGGCGGCAGCAAAGCAATTGGAGATTCAGCGATCCGCAGGAGCTCTTTCGTGAGTATCGCTTCTGGGTAGCCTGCGAGGCCGATGAAGAGTTGCCGCACCTGGTGCGGTTTCTCGGCGAGGATAAGTTGATTATTGGGTCCGATTACGGCCATAACGATCCTTCCAAGGAGCCGCAGTTTGTCGCCAATCTGCGCGGTCGCGAGGATGTGCCCGGCGCTTTAGTCGAGAAGATCCTGTGCCAGAATCCCCGAACCTTCTATGGCTTAGGATGAGATCGAAATTGCTCGGAGGCGCGCGCTTACAATGGATCCCGCTACGTAGATGCGTTCGGCTCGAGGAGCATGACCATAAATCGAACGGTTTTTGCGAATATACTTGCTGATCAGGGGGAAATTCTGTATTTGAAAGCGCATTAATGACTGGCACATGGCGTTGCGCCAAAAACTAAATGACAAATCCTAGCCAAGAGTACACGATTCTGAATGTCGACGATCACGACGCAGGCCGGTACGCCAAGAGTCGCATTCTTCAGTTGGCCGGGTACCGGGTGGTTGAGGCTGCTACCGGGGCGGATGCCTTGCGGCTGATCCGGGAAGCAAAGCCACAGCTGATTTTACTCGATGTTAAGTTGCCGGACGTAGATGGCACCCAACTGTGCCGCACGATCAAGAGCGATCCACTGAGCGCCCACGTTATGGTGCTGCAAATCTCGGCAGTGCACACGACGCGGGCTGACCGAATTCACGGGTTGGAATGCGGCGCAGACACTTATCTGATTGAGCCGGTTCAGGCGGACGAGCTCTTGGCTACGGTCCACGCGCTATTGCGTCTCTATGATCGAGAGCGGGAAAATCGTCAGCTGGTGGCACAGTTGCGCAATGCGGATCGTCAGAAGGATGATTTTTTAGCTGCGCTAGCGCACGAACTGCGAAATCCTCTTGGGGTTGTCAGTAATGCGTTTGATATTCTCCCCGAAACGCAAACGCCGGAGCCGGTGTCTCAGGAACTTCGCGACATCATCGGCCGGCAGATCGGCCTCATGAGCCGTTTGGTTGATGACTTGCTCGATATCTCACGTATTTCTCGCGGCCAGATCGGACTCGCCCGCGAGCCCTGCGACTTCGCTGCTATCGCGCGGCAAACGGTGGACGATTATCGAGCGATTTTAGAGTCAAACGGTTTGGAGCTAACACTGGACGTGCCGAGCCACCCTGTGTGGGTCGTAGGTGATTGCACCCGACTGGCGCAATCGATCAGCAATCTCCTGCAAAACGCCGGCAAGTTTACCAGCGCCGGGGATACGGTGACGGTAAAGCTAGTAGACAATCCAGACGAGCATTGCGCGGTTCTGAGCGTTCGTGACACCGGCATCGGTATGGAATCGGATTTCCTGGCGCGTATTTTCGAGCCGTTCAGTCAGTTTGATCCAGGTGTGGGACGCAAAGGCGGGCTTGGAATCGGTTTGTCGCTGGTCAAAGGATTGATCGAACTACATGGTGGAGAAGTGCATGCCAGAAGTGAAGGTCCCGGGCACGGTTCAGAAATTACTATCCGCCTGCCGACCCAGAAGTTTGCCGATAGCGGTGACCCAGCTCCCAAATCGACCATAGCCGATGCTGATGCGCCGGCCTGTTACCGTATTCTGGTGATCGATGATAACTCGCTGGCAGCTCGTACGCTGCAGATTTTCCTTGCAGACAAAGGACATCAGGTTGAGCTCGCGGTCACAGGCCCGCAAGGCCTGGATAAGGCGCGGCGGTATTTGCCTCAGGTAGTCCTCTGTGACATCGGCCTGCCCGGACTAGATGGCTACTCAGTAGCCCGGCAGCTGCGGCAGGAACAGGGTTCGAATAAAATGTTCTTGGTCGCGGTATCGGGTTATGGGCAAGAAGAAGATCAGGAACGCGCCAAAAGCGCTGGCTTCGACGCCTATCTGGTGAAGCCGATTAGTTTGAAAGACCTGGAAAAACTACTCGCGGAGCTCAATGGACGGTAGAAACCGGAGCCATGGTTAAGTGCTTACAGCGGCTTCCCTACCGCGATTTGGGCCTTATTGCTTTGTAGAGGCAGGCCTGCGTGCCTGCCCTCCCAGCCTCTTCTGTTTGCGTGTGGTTGTGTTTTCTATGGCTTCACCCCAGCGAAAAAGAAACGCAGTTACGAAGGCGTGTTCGTTGGCGGACTCTACAGCGAGCGGGGCTAGGGCCATCGCCACCGCCAGCGCGATGTGATAGCCGACGGAACGCGAGGCCAATGCTCGACGATAAGCTGGGTGAGCGCGGTTAACCCAAACCGTCGATTCCATCAAATGGGCAAGCTCCAACGCCTCCGGTTGGTCTTCAAACTGAATATCAAGCCCATAATGTCCGGGCCGCCGGACAGCGGCTTGCGCCGGCAGCAGCAAGCCATGACCCGCCGCTACGGATTCAGTCGCTGGAGTGTCGCTACGACTTTTATCGCCGTTTTGGCTTTGCGACGATGACGCGGGCTCACGTTGATCGGCAAAAGCTTCCGACTGTTCGGCTATCGATACCGCGACGAAAGCGCGCGACTCGGTGGCATTGGATGGTTGTCCAAGAGGCAATCTTTTCTGTCCACCGGAGCGTTGTTCTACCAGCGACGCAAGCAGAGGAAAGTCGATCGCAAGGTCTTCGAGCACGTGGACCAAGTCGCGTTGTAGAGGGCGAACTTCTCGTGGTGGCGCCTCATCCGTGGATGCGCGGGCATCTCCCCAGGTTGCGAGTTGCCGGGAAACGGCTTCCTGAATGGCCTTTCGAAAGACAAGATAGCTGGCGCCGCGCGTGCCAGTGCGAATGAAATCGCCTTTGTTCAAGGTCAGGCAAGCTGCCAATGCCGGCACTTCGATAAGTCCGCCGATCCGCTCCGGAGACATCGGCGTCATGCCCAGCCAATCCCAACCGCGCCGAATCACTTTGCCATAAGTGCTGATCGCTAAACCGCGCCTTTCTTCCGGCAGTGAATTCTCCTCGCGAATCAAATAGCCGAGCGCCGAAGGCTTACGCTTGCGTGACAATCGAATTGACAATGGCGCATGCAGAGGAGCAGCCCAGAGATTGCTGTCTAGCTGCTCACCATTGACATAGATTGCGACGCCCTGGGGATAGTGCCCGGCAAGAAACTCGTCGAAACTTGGATCGAGCAAAGGTTGAAAATGACGGCGCAGAGCACTTTCCAGGAAACCGGGGTCTAGAAGAGGCGATAAGGTATTCTGAATTTTCAGGCGAACTGCGGTGCCGCGTTCAGCGACCAGACCGGCGGGTGGCACCCATTTCCAGGGCGCGCGATGCCGCGAAGCCATGTGCCAGGAGGTCGCGACATGGCTTTTTCCCCGGCGCGTCTCGGTAAAAACTTCCCTGCAGACCAGCAAGCCGAGTTTTATTCCGACTCCGGCAAAGCCGATTCCCTGGCCACGGGTTTTTGTGCTCGCGGCAATATCGTGATAGCGCGCCAGCTCACGTCTTTGCATGCCGCAGCCGTTATCGACAGCGATGAGGGTGCTTTGTGCCGGGTCGCATTCAAAAGTTATTCGCGTAGCGCCTGAGTCGAGCGCATTGGCCATGATTTCGGTAAGAATGGTTTCCTCGATAGAGCCTGGATAGGCATCGCGTAAGTCTTCGAGGAGGTGCAGCAGGTCGACGCGAGTTTCACCCATGAATGATTTTGTAGTTCTTTACCTTTAGCCTGCCACCGATAAGGATTATTTATCGTCATTGAAGGGGATAAATCAATCGCCGCCAGGGTAGGTTGCTGAACTCTTCCGGAGTCTTTCGACGGGTTCAGACGAGCGGAGCAGGTTTTGAACTGATTGAGACGATTCCGTTCATGCGGAGGTTCTTGAAGAGCAAGATTTTTCTTCAGCAGTATGCTTCAGAGATGATTCCTGCACGACTGCGAGAGCGAAGCGGTGTTGCAGGATTTTGGAAAAAGATGGATTTATGGATTGCTTGATCGCAAAACACTCTCTTTTCAAATCCGGAGGTTGGCTGTGCTTGAACCCGCTATTACGTGCCCGCAGTGCAATATCGAAATTAAGCTAACAGAGTCGCTGGCGGCGCCGCTGATCCAA
>JAJONK010000620.1 GCA_021323355.1 Deltaproteobacteria bacterium | reverse complement strand
CCAAATACACCCGTCTCAAGGACCCGAAAGTGATCGACGAGCTTTATAATGACCGATTAAATTTTTGAACCGCGCGCCACGGGTGAAACAAAAAGCGATCGCCCCCATCGTCGAATTCATGGGGAAGAAGGCTGTTCGCGTGGAAACCATCGCCGACAATACCATGATAGACAAACTGGTCCGCAAAGGTTTTATCGATCAATTTTACAAGAACCGCTGATTGCAACCGCGTAATCTAGGTGTCTGAGGGTCGCCATACGCAACCCGTGATGTCGCAGGTTCAGAATCCATATTTATTGAGAACGGTCATGGCCTTGTTGAACGCCGGTTGCAGCTCTCCCCGGGTGCTGACCTCGCGATAAGCGTCACTCACCGTGTCGTCTTTGAATACCTCCTGGACGGGGATAGGACTGCCCAACCTGCCTCTCTTGACCATTTCCTGAATAATCCGTTCGAGCGCATGACGCTCGATGCCGCCGTCCATCGGCAGCGCCCAACTGTCAACCCGATCCGGCGCCGAAGCGATAAACAGGCGCTGTTCGTCCTCATTATGGGTGAGCTTTCTTAACCGCGCTTCGAGATCGTGAAGGTACTGAAAATTGTTTACTTCACGCATGAACCAGAACGTGCGGGTGATGGCTCGGAAGTACGCCCTTAACTCGTCGCTGCGCTGCTCGATAGTTCTTCGCGGAGCCACCGTGACTTTGCCCGGCCGCCGGGGAAAGACCACGTTGGGATCCAGGATGACCGGGTAGCCTTCTTTCTCCAGTTCATCCGAGAACGGTGGTGATGACGTGATGGCGTTTACTTTTCCGGAGCGGAGCATATCGAAGACCGGGTCCTGGACCATTTCTACTTCAGTTGCGGGGTCGACGCCGGCCTCTTTCAAGGCCTCCTCGATAAAAAACTCGACCAGGCCGCCGCCGTCCGCTGAATTTTCGCGCACGCCGATCTTGCCGCCGCGCAGCTTGCTCATGTCGGTGATATGCTTTGAGCCGTACCATTTGAGAAACGGAGTGTAGCGCCAGCCGCCGACGATGTAGACGTCAGCGCCTTGCACACGCTGGAGGATCGCTGATTCGGTGTCCACCGCGGTAGCGATGTCGACTCCGTGTTCCTTGATCGCCAATCCCAGAGTTTGGCTTTCCGAAGGGCCGGGCAGGAGGCCGCTGCGCTCGTATTCGTAGCGCGAGAGACCTTCCTGTTTGAAGAAGCCCTGCTCTTCGGCGACATAGATGGCGACCCAGTGGCCGACGTGATAGTTGACATTGGCGATCAGAAGCGGCTGATCCAAAGTGCTCATGACGATTCTCCTTTTCCTAATTCCTTGTTCGCGGTACGGACAAAGCTAAAGTCATAGACGTTCTCCGGTGCGATATCTTTTTCTACGTTCAAAACTTTTCTCTGGAGCGAAACCATTCGTTCCTGAAGGGGTCGGGGGATGGCTCCGTCCTGAGAAAAAAGTTTGACTCCCGTTCTGTAGAGCTCCAGGCCGTCGGCCTCGGTAGATTTAGTCGCGTTGGCCAACCTGGCGGCGACTTCCTTCTCGTTAGCTTTGAGCCAGTAAAACGTCTTGAGAGCGCCGCGTATGAAACGCCGGACGAAATCAGGTCTTTGAGAAATATTTCTCTCGGTTGCTACCACGCCCGCCGAGACAAACTCGATATGATCGCCGAAGAACAATAATTCCTTGAAGCCCTGCCTCCGCGCGATGATCGTTTCAGGGTGGGTCAACACCGCCCCGTCAACCGCGCCGCTTAACAGCGCAGCCAGTCTGTTGGGCGGCGGCTCGATGGCCCGCAGAGTGACGTCACGCATGGGTTCCATACCGAATCGCGGCAGCAGCTCGCGCGTCATCTGATCCAGAGCCGCGCCGAAGCTGGATACCGCCAACTGTTTGCCCTTCAGGTCCTGAATGCCTTTCATGTTTTTCGTCCCTAGAAGAAACCACGATGGACGCGTGTCGAACGCCATGATGATCTTTAGCGGCGCGCCCCTCATAATGGCGCCTCCACCTTGCCCGAGCATCTGGCTGTAATCGAAGCTGCCACCGATCAAGCCCTGAATCCCTTGGAGCATCCCGGCCATGATCGGTTGCAGCTCAATACCTTCTTCTCTGTAAAAGCCTTTTTCTTTGCCGACGTGATAGACGAAGCTGGTGATGTTCGGCGTTCAAGCCAATGGTCAAAAACAAAAGAAAGATACTTCGAGAGTGTCTTGGGTTTGGACTAAACTTCATCAAGTCCTCCGTGATTGCAAATTACTGGAGTTACGTTTTCGTTGAACGACTCGATCGCGACGCGTGAGATTGGCCGGCATCGCCAGCCATCTTTACTGTTTAGTTCAACTTGGGTCAAACAGTTGGCGAATTTTCACTTTATGTACTGACGCTTCGATTCGGGCTAGCGCAAAACATCAAGTTCTGTGCGATTGCTTGACCCGGCGCATGCGCGAACTATATAAGACAGAAAAACAGCACGGAGTGTGTATGATATCGATTCTAGTTTTCGTCCTTTTGATCTTCAGCGGCACGCCGCAAGCGCTTTCGGCCGAGAGTCAGAAGCTTGATCGAGTTCGCATCGGCTATTCGTCGATCTCCAGCAGTCGGATTGCGCTTTGGGTAACAAGCGAAATGGAATTCTTCAGGAAAAACGGACTCTCGGCGGAAACCATCGTTACGCCGGGAGTGCAGGGCACGCAGGCCCTTATCGCCGGCGAACTTCAGTTTTATCTTGGC
>JAJONK010000200.1 GCA_021323355.1 Deltaproteobacteria bacterium | reverse complement strand
ATATTGCGGAGAACCGGAATTTCCAGGCTATCACGCTGGTAGGACTTGAACAAATCGACAACTTCGATGAGCGCAGATTCCATGGGTGCATTGCAAAAATTAGGGTCCCTTTATGGCAACTTTCGCGCCCGCTTCGATCCGATCATCAACTTTAGCGATGATCTTGTCCCCCTCGTTAAGGCCGCTCTTGATTTCAATCAGGGCACCGAGCTTTTGACCGGTGCTCACCGGCACTTCCACTGCGCGATCGTCTCTAATTTGGTAGACAACCGCGCGCCCGGCGCGAGTGGCCACTGCCGCTTCCGGCACGTGAGAAAGCTGATTTTCGCGCTCATCTCCGGCAGCACCCGCTGGTCATATTCCTTAAACTTGATCTTGACCAACACGGTCGCCTTGGCTCGATCGGCGGTAGGAACAATCTTCGTGACATATCCCGGGTATCGCTGCTGTGGGTAGGCGTCGAGAGTGATTTCACACTGCTGTTCCGGCGCGACCCGGGTAATGTTGGCTTCGGACACGTCCGCGTCGACTTCCAGAGACGACATGTCAGCGATGGTGACCACCGCTGCCTTCGAACTGGCCGCGCCCGCCAGCGGCGCGACGATCTCGCCGACATCGGCATTCTTCTTCAGAACCGTGCCATCGAAGGGCGCAATGATCCGAGTATTGTCGACAGCGACTTCGGCTTCCTTCAGCGCAAATCTCGCAACATCAATAGATGCGACGACTCGTTTGAAACGGGCTTCAGCGACGTCGTACTCGACCTGCGCTATCAAGCCCTGCTTGAGGAGTATACGCATACGCTCGAATGAGGTTTTTGCATCGTACAGATCGGCTTCGGCAACGAGCAGACTTTGTCGAGCGCTTTCGCGCGCGGCAACGACGTCGTCATCTTCCAGCCGGGCGATGAGCTGGCCCTTTTTGACCTGGTCACCCTCTTCTACGTTCAGGAGCACTAAACGTCCGGTACCCTTGGAGGCGACTGCTGCCTTGCGGCGGGCCACCACGTAACCGCTCGCGGTCAATACCGATTTAGTCTGTGACGGTGAGGTTAGTGCGGCGGTCGCCAGTTGGACTTCGACTGCAGGATCGAACAGATCTTTGAGAAACATGATCGCCGTCGCAAAGACAAGAGCCAAAACTAAACCAATCAGAATCTTACGTCTTGTTCTCGATCTGCGCGGCGACTTCCCATGCTGAAACGAGCGGTCTATTCTCAACGATGCTAGATCAAGGTCTTTCGTAGCCATTTTAAACATTTACAGTAAGCCGATCGAATCAGCGTTTTCAACCCGACCGTCAGATGGTAAGAACAGCGGGAGATGAGCAGCACGACCACTTGGAACCCGGCCACTTATGCCCGGGACGCGCGATTCGTCGCCGACCTCGGTCAGCCGCTTCTACAACTGCTTGCGCCCAGAGACGGCGAGATCATCATGGATCTGGGTTGCGGCGACGGCGCTTTGACGGAAAAAATCCCTCGCGAAGTGAGTGTCGTTGGCACCGATGCCAGCTTTGCCCAGGCACGGGCGGCCAAAGCGCGGGGTTTATCCATCGTGGCTGTCGATGGGCATCACCTCTGCTTCAAACGGCAATTTGACGCGGTTTTCACCAATGCCGCGCTTCATTGGATGCGGCAGCCGGAAAAGGTTGTAGAAGGAGTTTGGCAGTGTTTAAAAACCGGCGGGCGTTTCATTGGAGAGTTTGGCGTCAACGGCAACGTTGAAACGGTTCGTTCAGCTCTGCACGAAGCGCTGCTCCACCGCGGTATCGATCCTTTAGCCGTAGATCCTTGGTACTTTCCTTCGGCGGAAGATTTCTCGAACCTTCTGGTGAATTCGAGTTTCACGGTTCGCTCCATCGAAATCATTCAACGACCGACGCCGCTCCCCGGAGAGCTTTTCAATTGGCTGGAAATTTTTGCCCAACCCTTTACCAACGCAATTGAAAAGCATCACCGGCAGTCCTTTCTTGATGAAGTATGCCGGCGAAGCGAAACCGCCTTGCGAGACGCCGACGGGCGCTGGACAGTGGATTATGTTCGCCTGAGATTTGCCGCTGTAAAATGTTGAAAAATAAAGGGGCAACCCTTGTTGCCCCTTTAATCCGGTCAATGATGACGCAGCGTCAAGCTTTACTTGCGCCGCAGGCTTATATCAGCTCAGCTGGCTCTGCTCTTCTTTTCAGCCGCAAGTTTCCGAGCCTTGCGATCGCGCTGCTTCAAGCACGATTGTGATCGGCTTCCGGCGGTTTCTGGCTTTGGCTCCTGGCATGATAAACAGATGGGGCATATCCATCCGCCGCACGGGCAGCGGCCGCCAGGCTTATTGCCAATACCCGGCTTACTGTGAAACGAGTGCTTGCAACTTGGGCAGACGACATCGACAACACCTTCAAGGATCTCGAAATCCTCAGCCGGGGCTATGCGGCGCAGCGCCTCTCCTTCCACCATTACGCGGTACTGGAAGGTTTCCTTTGAATTAAGCTTGTCGAGAAGATGCCCTGCTTTTGTAAAGCAGGCTTTGATCTCGGTGACACCATCGATCCGACCTTCATACCCGACCACTTTGTGCCGGATCACTGTCCCATTTTCGAGCTTCATGTGAATTTGCTCAATCGCCTTCGACATAATGCCCTCCTGGCAGAAAACAAAAAGCCTCCGGCTCGTTTAAAAGCGCAGAGGCGTTGCTAATAGGGAAAGATTTCACGCTATCAAACGACGCGTAATTCTAACACTTTCGTCTTCCGGTAAACAACTCCTCAGGTAAGTGCCGCCAGGCGGTAGCTACGGATCCGTATCCCAATGGCTGCGACTCATCGAATGTAAATATGAACCGCGTCTTCTTCGAGTCGATGATCGCCGGCGATGATGCGCACGATACTACGCACATTTCGGCTAACGTTGTCCAGGTCGCCCACAGGAAACCCATCCTTGATGAAACGGCCGATCAGCTTCTCCTCGCCTTGAGTGATAATTTGCAAAAAATCGCCATTGTTCTCCTTAAAGTAGCGATCGGTTCCCGGCGCGGGGCTATCTAAGCCATGCTGCAACTTCGTTGAAATTTTTATGCCGACAAAAAGTCGTTTGTCCGTCTCCGACATTTTACATTCCCCTTCAGCTTGTAGTCATCAGTCGATGACATCGTGCGGCGATAGCGAAAACGCGACTGAGCCGAAATTGCTGCCGGCCTGAGTGCGTTCTAGTTCTATATGGAGCGTTAGCCGCTTAGCGAGTACATATGCTAATACAATCTTTGCTTCTTGTAAACGCGTTCGGCAACGACCCAAATACCTGCCTTTCTCTTGCGAATTTCATATACCCGATACTATTTTAGTAGCTTGTACCGCACGTGGCGCTTGAAAAAAGCTGCTGAATGCTGATAAGCCCGGAGTCACATTTACTGATGGAGGCTCCCATGCAATTTTGCAGGATGTATAGCGGCACTGACGGGAAGTCACACTTCGAAGAGCTCGACCAAGATGCAGGCTCAAAGCTGTTCTCAAACTCATTGCCGGTGAAAGCGCTGGTTTTTAAGAACGACATGAACCGGGAGGATCTTCATGGTTGGCACAATGCGCCGCGCCGGCAGTGGTGCATTACATTGTCCGGGTCGGTGGAGATCGGCATCGGCGACGGAACGGTGAAAACATTCGGGCCAGGCGATGTTTTTCTCGCCGAAGACCTCACCGGCCAAGGGCATACCGCCGCGCCAAAAGCTTGGGTGCGCGCATTCGTGCACCTGTAACTATTTTCCCATCCCGGCTGCGACCTAGGCAGTGCCTGAAATTTCTTATGGTTTAGTAATCAAAGCGTCGAGAATAAATGGTCGTCCGTGAACCGGACCTTTTCGTGCGTTTGCCCAATAGCTCACATCTTGCGCCCTCTCGTCATCAGTCGCCGTCTGCATCTGCTCAACGCAGGTATCGATTTAAAAAAGCTCGAGGTAATTCATGCATTCTCTTTCGAAAAACACCCCCATTTACGCAATGCTAATGATCTCCCTGCTCTTCGCAGCGCCGCTATCGGCCCAAGACAAGGTACGGGTCGGGTTAAGCTCGGTCAGCGCCACCAACGGCAGTATCTGGGTAGCTGAAGACAAGGGATTTGTTTAGAAAAACACGGCATCGATGTCGAGGTCATCGTCGTCGGTGGCGGCGGCGCTCGCGTCGTCAGCTCGCTGGTTGCGGGTGATCTACACTTTTCGGTCGGTGGCGGCGAAGACTCCGTCCGTTCCCAGCTAAGGGGAGCCGACACGGTCATCGCAGCCTCTTCGCTGAGCAAGGGATTGCAACGGATCATGGCGCGGCCTGAAATCAAAAATTATCAAGAGCTTAAGGGCCGCAGAATCAGCATCACCCAATATGGGTCGGCGCAGCATCTAGTTCTTCTGTTGATGCTCAAGAAGTGGAACATGCGAACCGACCACGTGCAGATTCTTCAGGTCGGCTCTTCCCCAGCCATGCTCGCGAGCCTAGACAAGGGAGGGATCGATGCGGCGGTATTGACCTTGCCTACTTTCTTCGTCGCTGAAGATCGCGGATACCGGATCGTCGGCGATCCAATCACGATGGACATCTTCTATCTGCAAAATACCCTGGAAAGCACGCGAAATTTCTTGCGTAAGAACCGTGACGGCTCCCTCCGATTCATGCGCGGCTATATTGAAGGAATCGCATACTTCAAAAAGAACAAGAGTGAAAGTCTGCATGTCATGAGAAAAAAACTCAGGATTCGGTCCGAACAGGAACGGGACAATCGGTATCTTGAGCAGTCGTACAATCTGCTGGCGAATGCTTATAATGATATTCCCTTTCCGGCGTTGAAAAGCGTTCAAACGATCATCGACAAAATCGCCGAAGATGAGCCCAAAGTGAAAGAGCGAGACGTTAAATCGTTTGTGGATGACAGTTTCGTCAAAGAGTTAGACAGCGGTTTTACCAAAGCGCTATACGGGCGCTGATGAAAGTGATGTCGAATAGTGAGACCTGTCCACGAACGAGGAATTATCACCGCAGAGGCGCGGAGAACGCGAGCAATCTTCTCAAGTTTAAGAAGCAGTTTAAGCCTCTACTCTGGCAAAAACCCGGATAACCTGGTGAACACTTCCGGCGCGCTGGCGAAGTAGTTGTGTTTCTGTTGCGCTAGGACGACAATTTGGTCTGCGCTATGCTTCGGCAAAATCGCCGACGACATTCGGTGGGTCATACTTTGGGATCGCCTTTTAGTTCGCCGACCATTACCAGAGTCGCGAGCCAAGAATCTTTGAGCGCCCGCCGGTTGCCGGGGTCTGACGCGCCAGAACATGCGCAGGCAAAATTACACGCGGCAAAGATTGGCGAGTCGAATGTGGAAAGGCTTTCAAACGGTCCGGTTGCTTCCGGACAAAATCAGGAGTGAAGCCAAGCTGGATCCTGTGCATCCTGAGATAATTCTCATAACTCCAGTCGATCATCTCTTGGCACATTGTGAGCGGAAGACCCGCCGGGCCAGAAACGACGCTGCCGTGGAGGCGAGAATCAACTTCTGCGACTAATCCTTAATGAACTCACGAATCAGCCTATGCGCTTGGTCAGGATTAGAGAAGAAATAGCTATGACGCTCGTTGGGCAGCACGACGAGCCTGGAATTGGGGATTCCATTGGCCAAGATTTCCGATGACATTCGGTGATTCATCTCGCTAGTCATGTTCTGGTCCCCGTCACCGACTAGGATCAGCGTCGGCTGTTTGATGTCCTTTAGTCGTTGGCTCGTATCGTGGCTTTGACGCGCGAGCAAGTGACGCAGATAGAATTCCACCGAGCAGAGATTGTGCATCCTGACTTTCAAGTAGTGCTCGATTTTTTCTGGATGTTTTTTGACGTATTCATCCGTCCAACCGACCAAAATGGTATGATCCCGTTCGTACTTCTCGTATCCCCATTCGATCATCTCTTTGCAGATCTTTAGCGGCAAGCCTTTGGTTTGCGGATAATGAGCGCCCGTGGAAGCCAATACCAGTTTGTGAACCTTATTAGGATGATCGAGGGCGAGCAACTGCGCCACCCTACCGCCCATCGAATGGCCCACAACGATTGCGTTTTCAACCTTAAGATGATTCATCAAAGCCACGACGTCCTCGGCGAACATCGTCGTGGTGTAATCGATGGAGGGTTTGCTCGACTGACCGGTGCCGCGATAGTCGTGAATGATCACGCGATGGTCGCGGGAAAACTCCTCGATTTGATTGATCTTCCAAACCTCGCCGTCGCATGCGGTTTCACTCAGAAATACCATCGGGCGGCCCTTGCCGTGCTCTTCGTAGTAAATTTCCACGTCGTTCACTTTGACGGTTGGCATCGCTCCTCCTCGTAGCCCGCTCGCTTTCCACCTGACTCGATGCATATTCAAAGAAACTTTGCTTGGCAAGAACCGGCGCAAAATTCCTTGACTGGAGACTCGCCATGGCGATATTGCAAAAACCTGCCGGCAATTTCTTGGCAACTCGGAGGCTCAATGAAAGAAATCTCTTTTCCGTTCTCAATTTTGCGGATTTGTTTGTTTCTCTTATCGGCTGCACCCGGTTTGGTTCTTGCGCAGCAACCGGTCAAACTCGCCTTCCCTTACGGTCCGCTCGGGCTCAACAGCGTCCCCTGGATAGTGGCTAAAGAAATCCGCATCTTCGAGAAGAACGGCCTGGATCTCGATATGGTGTACGTCGGCGCGTCGGCGGTGATTGTTCAGTCGATGCTTTCCGGCTCGTCCAATGTCGCAGGTTTTGGCGGTCCAGCCGTCATCACCAACGTCCTGCGCGGCGGTGATATCATCCAAGTCGCCGCGATGGCGCCTTACTTTACCCAGTCTTTGTTCGTTCGTCCGGATATTCGCGATCTGCGCAGTCTCGACGGCAAAAAAATCGGCATAACGCGGTTCGGCTCCGTCACCGATTTCGCGCTTAGATCCATCATCGAGAGGCACAACATCAAGGGTGTGAACGTTCTTCAAATGGGCGGCTTCCCGGAAGCCGTCGCCGGACTGTCGCGTGGAGCAATCGATGGCGCAGTTTTTTCACCGCCGCACAATTTTCGCATGCTCAAAGAAGGCTTTCGCGAGCTGGTCTCGCAGAAGGATCTACGCGCGTTCGGGAGCGGATTTCTCACCCAAGGGATTGTCGCGCGGAGATCATTTGCCGCGACTCACCGCGAGATTATCGTCCGGCTGATCAAATCCACGGTCGAGGGCACTAAATACGCCGTGACTAATGAAGATTCGACGAAGCGAATCATTGGAAAATATCTCGGCATTAGCGACGGCGACCTCTTACGCCAGAGTTATCTTTATGTTGTTGACACTTTCGTTCGTGAGCCCTTCGTCCCCGAAAGCGTGATCCAGGCAATGGTACAGCGCATGGTCGAGGTCAATATGATCGACGTGAAATCCGCTCAAGCAACGCTGACCACCGCTTACTACGACAACTCCTACGTCGCCGAACTGAAGCAGACCGGTTTCCTCGACAATATTTGTCCGATGCCGCGCTGGATAAGAGCAGTTTTTTGCATTACCGTCGTTCTCCTCACTCTCGTGGCCGCGAGTGCGCGCGCTCAAGACAAAATCCGCGTCGGTCTTAGCTCCATCAGTGCGACCTCCGGCAGTATATGGGTCGCTGAAGAAAAAGGGCTCTTCAAAAAGCACGGCATCGATGCAGAGGTCATTATTATAGGCGGCGGCGCAGCGCGCGTCGTCAGTTCGCTGATCGCGGGCGAGATTCAGTTCTCCGTGGGCGGGGGCGATGCGGTTATCCGAGCCGCCCTCAGAGGCGCAGATGGCGTGCTCGTGGCTTCGCCAATGAAGACGGGCTTGCAGCGACTGATGGTTCGTCCGGAGATTAAAACGCCCGCGGATCTTAAAGGCAAAACTATCGCGGTCACCCGCTTTGGCTCGGCATCACATTGGGTCCTGCAACTTTTTCTGCGAAAATGGGGCATGCGCCCCGATGACATCAAGATGCTCCAACTCGGCTCGTCGCCGGCGATGTTCGCAAGCTTGGAAAAGGGCGCCGTAGACGGCGGGGCATTTACAATCCCGACGTTCTTTCTTGCTGAAGAACGAGGCTACCGGATCCTGGCCGACCCCGTGGACATGGAGATCTATTATTTGCAAAACTCCATCGACAGCACACGAGGCTACATTAAGCGCAACCGCGATCAGTCGCTGCGCGTTATCAAGGCCCTGTGCGAGGGTCTCGCCTACTTTCGAAAAAACAAAAAGGAAAGCATGGAGATCATGCAAAAAAAGCTGCGTATCCAATCCGCCCAGGAAAGAGACGTCAAATATCTCGAGCTTTCCTATAATCTTTTAGCCGATAAGTTTTATAACCGAGTCCCCTACGCCACACCCAAAGCCGTCGAGACCACCCTCGAGTTCATTGCTGGCGAGGAGCCCAAAGCCAAAGGCGCCGATCCCAAACAGTTTCTCGATGAAAGCCTGGTGCGCGAAGTCGAGGCTAGTGGCTTTATCAAAAAACTTTATGACACCGAGTATCGGTAATTATTGATAGCAACTTGAATACTTCGTTCAGCACGTAATCGGTTTATCCGATCTATCTGACGACTTGAACGATTGAACGGCTTGAACGCTTTGAATACAGGAGTTCGAATGCCCGACTACAAAGAAATTCTTTATACCAAGCAGCGCGGCGGCGTCCTCATCACATTGAATCGTCCCGAAGCGCTCAATGCCATCACCCGGCCGATGTTGAAAGAACTGCATGACGCCCTGGATGAAGCCGAAGCCGATCCCGACATCCGCGCCATCGTCATCACCGGCGCCGGACGGGCGTTCAGTTCGGGATTCGATCAAGCCACCACTACAGGCCGACGCCGCGACATTCAGTGGCCCTACGGCATTCAGACCGGCATGAGTGCCGCGGATCTGATGAACTACTGGAGCGCCGATGACGTCAAGCTCATCCGCATATTCGAGATGACCAAACCGGTGATCGGCGCGGTCAGAGGTTGGGCCATGGGGGGAGGCTGCTGGCTAGCTCTTTATACCCATATCACCATCGCAGCGGAGGATGCTGTTTTCGCCCAGCCAGAAGTTCGCCACGGCTCCAACACGACTTTTATGTGGACGCTTTTGGCCGGTTTCAAAAACGCCTTGCGCTATGGATTAGTCGGCGATCATATCGACGCTCAAGAAGCGCAGCGCATCGGCCTAGTCAACAAAGTCGTGCCGGTCGATCAACTGCTGGAGGAAAGCTTCAAAATTGTCGAGCGCATCGCCCATGTGCCTCCGGAAACAGTAAAGATCAATCTGCAAATTTCGACGATGGGGCTGGAGATGATGGGACTGCGCGACGCGCTGCGCATGGATGAGACTCTTTCCATTCCAGCCCACATGATGCTCAACGAGGAGTTTCGCCGCCCGCTCGACGAAGCTCGCGCCAGCCAAGGGACAAAGGCCTACCTGCAATTGCGCGACGGTCCATTTCAGCCGGAACCGTTCGGACCGCGATCGAAAAAAAAGACGGAATAATGGAGTATTGGAGCAAAGGAGTAATAACTCCAATTTTGAACTATGACTGATTCGACAAACACCAGCACCGCCGTCACGTGGCGTGATCTCGCACCGCTCATGAATCCGCGTTCGGTGGCGATCATCGGCGCATCGCAGCGTACCGCCTCGGCACTGAACCGCGAACCGAGAGGCAATCGGGTTATCCGTAATTTGAAAAGCTTCGGTTACCCGGGAAGAATCGTCACGGTCAATCCCAAGTACAGCGAAGTCATGGATTGCCCGTGCTATCCGGACATCGGCGCGATCCCACAACCCGTGGACTGCGTCGTCTTGGCTGTTCCCAATCGCCAGGTTCCCGACCTTTTGGAATCGGCGGCAGCTTCCGGAGTTCGCGCGGCGGTTGTCTTCTCCGCCGGCTTT
>JAJONK010000199.1 GCA_021323355.1 Deltaproteobacteria bacterium | reverse complement strand
GTGAGGTTCTTGAAACCTATAAGAGGACGTGCGCGGAGGAACGTGAGAAGGTGATTGAGGCAGGTGGCCTCCACATTCTCGGTACCGAGCGTCACGAGAGCAGGCGCATCGATAATCAGCTGCGTGGACGCGCTGGTCGCCAAGGAGATCCGGGCTCGTCACGTTTTTATCTGTCTCTTGAGGACGATTTGATGCGCATTTTCGGCGCAGACCGAATCCAGGGAATTATGAGCCGGCTGGGAATGGAGGATGGCGAACCGATTGAGCACGGGCTCGTGACTCGAGCAATTGAGAATGCTCAAAAGAAGGTCGAGGCGCACAACTTCGATATCCGTAAACATCTGTTGGAATATGATGACGTTCTGAATAAACAGCGCGAGGTTATCTATAGCCAGAGACGGGAAGTGCTGAAGGGGGAAACTCTTAAGGAAGACGTGCTGGAGATGGCGCACGGAATCGCCGATGAGACAGTGGCACGTTATACCGACAAGGATGCGCATCCTTCCGACTGGGACTGGGCAGGTCTCAATGAGGGGTTCCATCATAATTTCAACCTGTCTTTCACGGTCAACACGGATGAGCAGGAAAGCCTGGCTGTGGATCCGTTACTCGAACTGGCCACAGAGCGGGTGAGCCGGGCTTACGAAGATAAGGAGGCGCGCTTCAGCGCGCCCATGCTCAGGCAGCTCGAAAAGATAATCATGCTTCAAACCATTGACACACTTTGGAAAGACCACCTTCTAAATATGGATCATCTTAAAGAGGGTATTGGGCTGCGCGGCTATGGTCAGAAGAATCCGCTTCAGGAATATCAGAAGGAAGGCTTCGCCCTGTTTGAAGATATGGTGCATCGTATCCAAGAGGATGTCGTGCAGAAGCTGTTTACAGTAGAGATCGCGCGCGAAAGCACCGCTTCGATAGCCGATCTGGAAGGCCAACAACGATCTCAGCAGGTTATGCTAAGCCATGGGAGTGAAAGTATCGAAGCGGAACGGCCCTTAGCTAAACGACACAGTGATAAAATCGGAAGAAACGATCCATGCCCGTGCGGAAGTGGCCGAAAGTACAAGCGTTGTTGCGGTAAATGACCGTATTCTATGACATCGGCACGTAAGGCGTCAGCCGCTTCGGAAGGAATTCTAATACTTTAGTGTCGGCTCGCGTGTTGTTAGTTCAGTGCGCCGTAAATATCGCGGTTGGTTCACGTGCCTCCTCGTAATCTGAAACCGCACGGCGCCTATTGCCCGCCCCAAGCTTTATAATATTATCTGTAAAAGCGTTTAAGTCCTTAGTGGCATTCCTCGTATCGATCACTAACCGTGCTCCCGCAACGACTGTTTTAAAATCATAGTCGCTGTGGTCGGTCAGGATGATAATGCAGTCTTGCTGGGTGATTACATCCGACGATAACTCGGTTGAGTTTATTGTATTTTTACCCAAGCGAACAGTTGGAACATAAGGATCGTTATAGATAAGGTTCGCTCCCTTTTCGCTGAGCATGCGCATCACATCCAGAGCTGGAGACTCCCTGCAATCACTGACATTCTTTTTATAGGCAACGCCTAAAACTAAAATCTTGGCGTTGCGTATGCTCTTTGCCGCCTGGTTTAGGCCGTCCGCGACCAAGCTGGTTACCACCGCCGGCATCATTCCATTAATTTCTGAAGCCAATTCAATGAACCGCGCTTGGAAATTTAACGCCTTGAGTTTCCAAGCAAGGTAATGCGGATCAATCGGAATGCAGTGTCCCCCTAAGCCCGGGCCCGGGTAAAAGGGTATAAAGCCGAAAGGTTTTGTTGCGGCTGCATCAATGACCTCGTAAACATCCACTCCCAGTAAATCGCACATCTGCGCCATCTCGTTGACCATGCCGATATTGACGCTGCGAAAGGTATTCTCCAGAAGCTTCACCATCTCTGCGCATTTGGTGCTGGTGACCGGAAAAACCTTCTCAATAAACTGGGAATAGAAGAGGTGGGCGATCTCGGTACATTCCGGCGTAATGCCGCCAACGATCTTCGGCGTATTGCGGGTTGTGTACGCCGTATTTCCTGGATCAATCCGCTCGGGGGAAAAAGCCAAATAGAAATCCGCCCCAACCTTGAGTCCGGAGCCGCTTAACTCGGGAAGAATCAGCTCCTCCGTTGTGCCGGGATAAGTGGTACTTTCAAGCACGATCAACTGCCCACTATGTAAATATTTCCGAATCTCTTCCGTGGCGGCCAAAATAAACGAGATGTCGGGATCGCGACTTTTGCTGAGAGGTGTCGGAACGCAGATGCTCACGCTGTCGGCTCTGGCCAAGCTACTAAAGTCTGACGTAGGAAAGAAACGCTGGGAGCTAATGGCGGCGGAAATGATTTGATCATCAACGTCGCGAATGTAGGACGTGCCTTCTTTAAGAGCAGCGATCTTTTTGCGATCAAGATCAATTCCTATGACATCGAAGCCGGCTGCAACCATTTCCATTGCCAGCGGCAATCCGACGTAACCCAATCCGATCACGGCTGCAGTCGCTTTGCGGCTCTCGATTAGCTTTTTGATCGTATTCAAGTGAGAACGCCTCCCGTGCTTTTTACGTGTTGTTTTTCGAGGGAACGAATCGCCTTAAACTCCTGTATCTTGATATTGTATCGGTCGATTAATTCATAGAGATTGACCCGGCTAATGCCTAAGTCTTTCGCGGCGCGACTGACAATTCCATTATTTCTCGAGAGAGCCTTTTTAATGAAATCAGCTTCAATAGCTTTTTTTGCGAACTTTAGATTTATACCAGCCGGAATAGGACCAGCAAAGCCAAGCTCCGTCGGTTTAAGCACATGGGCAATATTTAAGCAGTTTTCCTGTAGGCATGTTTCCTGTAGCCTTTGCTGCAACTGCTGCATGTGAAAGGCTCGTCGGACGATGAGTTTCATTTCGTCCAGTCGGACTGGTTTGGAACAGTAATCGAACGCTCCCAACCGTACGGCCTCCAACGCGCTGCTCTCATCCTTGCTTGCCGTGATCACGATTACTCGCGTCGAAGGGGCACGCTTAAGAAACTGCTCAAGAAGTCGCAAGCCAGTGACATCGTCGGGATTCTTTTTATTCAAGGACAATTCCAAAGTAACCACTGCTGGCTTCTTTTCCGCGAAGATTTGTCTCGCTTCCTCTTCCTTTGTAGCGGTCAAGATCTCATAGTCAAATTCCAATGCCGGACGTATTTGGGCAAGAACATCCTCCTCCTCGTCGACTATGAGTATTCTAGGTTTCACGGTTTCGTTCCTTTCCGACGCTTCTGATAGCGGTGTCGATGTGATTTCTAAATTTAGAGCTTGTACCCGTAGCTTATGTCGAATCATCCGAAACAGCTTCGCAATGAATCGGTTGTAAGTGCTCGAGTATGCATCTCGATCTCATTCCCCGCAAATTGCAAGATCGAAGTTGGTGGCGTTCACGAAGCGATCGTCATGTTTTCCATGTTCCCGATTAACAGAAGATGCAGATCCCCAGCGCGATGAAATTCACATAACGGCTACTTCGCAGTAGAACAACTTCATGACCTGGCATTGAGATCAACGCGCGTATAGGAGCAAAGTTGATACCGCTGAGATCCTACCGAAACCCGGTTCATTAGACTCTACGGATTAAATCTCGCGGGCAATTATGTCTAGATAACAACTTTCCAACAATTTGGAGGCAGTAGTGGCCATGCTACTTTCTGCCAGCAAGACGTTTCACTGACCGAAGTCTTTGGCCGTATGAAAACTTTAAGTAGATAGATGAATTATAATGGCTAAATACTTGTAAATAAAGTTATCTTAAGTACTATGTCGAACTGGATGATGTATGTGCAACTGTAAGAGTTTTTGACAGTTTGTCTTGCTTATCGCGCCTCATTATGGCAAAAGTAGGGTTCATTTTGGTTATCGCTCTTTCGATTGCTTCTTCTTCGCATGAAACTCAGTAAACCTGTAGCGACAACTATGAATTATAAAACCCCCTCGCCGCAGTCGGCGGATTCGCGTTCTGCGCCCGCAAGAGTTGAGTCGGTCATCGACTCACCGCCATATTTGATCTACCGCAGTGATACAGCATTCACGCCTTCGTACGTCTCCCCGAACTCTTCAGCTCTTTTGGGCGTGGCTGCCGAAGACTTTGTTGGAAACTCAGGTATATGGGAACAAATTATTCCGGAGTGCGACCAGAAACGGGTCTTTGATAAGTTTAAGGAATTAGACTCCTCAGGTACCAGTTGTTGTGTACATCGGATACTGGATAACGCTGGCGTGCCGATGTGGGTTTCCCATCAAGTAACCGCAGTGCTCGATAATGGTGCGCCTAGCCTACGCGGATTTATTGTACCCATTGTCTATAACGAGTTATCTCGCTTGTTGGAGCCGTCAATGATCTCTAGCTTTATTCATAAGTTGGGGAATCATTTTCAACTGCTGAATCTGGCGTTTGACTCAATGCGTAAGAGCGGAGCTGATGCGGATGATGTGAACCTCATTCAGGAGGCGCTGGAAAAGTCAGTTAGTATGACCCGGGCATTTTCCGAATACATTCAAGAACCAGCCTGGGTGCCTGCGTTCGAATTCCTGGAAGTGGTCGACGCCGCAATCAAAAGTTCAAGTTCGGCTTTTATCGATTCTCAGGTTGAAATTCAGCGCGAGTGTGACCCGCGTGTGGAAGGATTAAGCATCTCAGGAGATCCTTATCTTCTGGAGTTAGCGGTTCGGGCGATTTTGGAAAATGCCATCGAAGCAACGAGTAAAGGCGGCCAAATTGAATTAGAAATAGCGGTGCACTCCCCCCGCGGTGTGCCGGCTGGATTGAAACTGGTTGTAAGTGATAATGGAACCGGCATAGCCGGAAGTAATCTATCGAAGGTGATGCTTCCTTTCTTTACTACGAAACCGAATCACGTCGGTCTGGGCCTTAGTATGGCCTCCAGATTTGTCGAGATGCACGGTGGTAATCTGAAAATGAAAAGTTCAATTGAAAAAGGAACCGAGGTATCGATCCTCTTGCCGTTGAAAGGGAACGTCCAGGATGGTTGTCGCTAAATGTTGGAATACGCTGCATCTTACAACTGGTGAGATGTCCCATGTATAGCGTGCTTATCGTTGAAGATCACGACCGCCTGCGAGAACAGCTTGGACAATTCTACGAGCAAGAGGGGTATAAAGTGACGACCGCAGCTTGTGGTGAGGAGGGACTACAGAAACTAACGCAAGAAAAATTTGTTTTGGTGGTATCGGACGTTAAGATGCCGGGAATCGACGGCTTTCAGCTGGCACGCCATGTCCGCGAAAGATACCCCGATACAGATGTCATTCTGACGACCGCTTTCGGCAATATCAAACAAGCTGTGGAGGCGATGAAAATAGGCGCAAGTGATTACATTACCAAGCCCTTTCAGCCTGAAGTCATTCGTCATGTTAGCGAAAAATTAATTGAACGGAGACGCCTTCTGGAAGAGGTCAAGCAGTTGCGCCAGCGAATCAATGAAGAGCATCA
>JAJONK010000198.1 GCA_021323355.1 Deltaproteobacteria bacterium | reverse complement strand
ACGTGTTGACTTCAGGGGGTATCTTTATCGTCGGGGTCTGTTATAGTCAGCGCGATGTAACTACTGGCAAGCCAAAGTCCAAAATTGAACTCGCTCGGTCCGATTCGGCCGAGTTTCAAAGAGGCGGCCCCTAGGGTAACCGCCTCTTTGCGTTTTTCATCCGGGAAAATAAAAGCGTCGCGGCTGCCAAGAAGAAGATTTTATGGAACAGAACTCTAGCCATTCCCCCATCAAACGCATCGCATTCATTGGCAATTACCTGCCGCGCCAATGCGGCATCGCCACGTTTACGACGGACTTGTGCGAAGCTATCGCTGCCGAACACAGTGACACGACCTGCATTGCCGTGCCGGTAAACGATATCGAAGGCGGCTATGCCTATCCTTCACGTGTTCGCTTCGAGCTGGTGGAGAAAGATATCGAGTCTTATCACCGCGGCGCCGACTTCTTGAACATCAACAGCGTGGATCTGGTATCTCTGCAATTTGAGTACGGTATCTTCGGTGGACGGACAGGGTCCCACATCCTGGCGCTGCTGCGTGAGCTGCGCATGCCCATTGTGACGACCCTGCACACAATATTGCGCGAACCGGACCAACATCAACGCCGGGTTCTGGAAGAAGTTGCCGCATTGTCGGATCGGTTGGTCGTCATGACTAGGCGAGGCGCGGAATTCCTCGAAGAGATTTACCATGTATTGCCGGACAAGATCGATATAATCCCGCACGGTATTCCGGACATCCCTTTTGTCGATCCTAGTTTTCACAAAGACCTTTTCGGCGTCGAAGGCAAAACGGTTTTGCTCAGTTTTGGTTTGCTGTCGGCGAACAAGGGAATCGAGAATGTCATTGCCGCTCTGCCCGCTATCTTGGCCAAACATCCGAACGTGGTGTATTTTATCGTCGGGGCCACTCATCCCCACGTTTTGAGGCACGACGGCGAAGCCTATCGTTTGTCACTGCAGTGGCTGGCCCAAGAGAAAGGCGTAGAAGGTCAGGTGATCTTCTACAACCGGTTTGTCAGTTTAGAGGAGCTCGTTGAGTTTATCGGCGTCACGGATATTTACATCACCCCTTATCTCAATCCCGCCCAGATCGTCTCCGGTACGCTCGCTTATACCGTGGGTGCTGGCAAGGCCGTTATTTCGACCCCGTACTGGCATGCCGAAGAGATGCTGGCCGAAGAGCGCGGCGTGCTGGTACCCTTTCGAGATTCGACGGCGTTGGCCGAGCAGGTTATTGAATTATTGGACAACGAGGCGAAGCGCAACGGAATGCGCAAGCGCGCCTATCTGTACGGCCGGGAGATGATCTGGCCGCAAGTCGCGCGTCAATACATGAATAGTTTTCAACGGGCTAAGGTAGAACGGCGCCACTTCAGTCCTCCCGGCTTCATGGTCAAAGCGTTGGATAAAAGTCCGGCCGAGCTGCCGCCCCTGAAACTTGATCACTTACGCCGTATGACCGACGACACCGGCATGTTGCAGCATGCTATATTTACCGTGCCCAACTACTGCGAAGGCTACACGATCGATGATAACGCTCGCGCTTTGATGGTGAGCACGCTGTTAGAAGAACTTGGCACTGAAGAAACGGCGGACTTAACCTCACGTTATTTCGCTTTTGTCTGGTATGCCTTCAATACCGAAACCCGGCGCTTTCGCAACTTCATGAGCTATCAGCGCAATTGGTTGGAAAAAAATGGTTCCGAGGACAGCCACGGCCGAACCTTATGGGCGCTAGGTACCGTGCTGGGCCGCTCCAATACGCCTGCCCTCCAGAGTATGGCCGGCTGGGTCTTCGAAAAAGCGTTACCCGCCATTCTGAAGACCACTAGCCCACGGGCATGGGCTTTCGCGCTGATCGGCATCGATGAATATCTGCACCGCTTTGCCGGTGACCGCAGAGTCACCCAAACGCGTGAGGAATTGGCCGGGCGGCTGCTCAGGTTGTATCAAAAAAATCGCGCGGAGGAGTGGCACTGGTATGAGGAGTCGCTGACCTACTGCAATGCCGCGCTGCCGCATGCATTACTTATGTGCGGACACGGAATGCCGAACAACTCCATGACCGACGCCGCTCTGGAATCGCTCAAATGGTTGGCCAATTTGCAGCGCGCCGACACCAGTGGAGGTCATTTCGTGCCTATCGGCTCGAACGGATTTTATCGACGCGGAGGCGAGCGTGCGCGCTTCGATCAGCAGCCGGTGGAGGCACAAGCCATGATATCGGCTTGCCTCGCAGCACACCGGGTGACGGGAGATAAGAATTGGCACAAAGAAGCGCGGCGCGCCTTTGACTGGTTTCTCGGGCGCAACGATTTGAATCTGTCAATTTACGATCCGACAACCGGCGGATGCCGCGACGGCTTGCATCCGGATCGCCCGAACGAAAATCAAGGCGCTGAATCCTCGCTCGCCTTTCTCCAGGCGGTGCTCGAACTACGCTTGGCTGAGACGACCTTCCTATCCGTTGAAACAGGAGCTCGATGACCAACCAACATCAGGAACTTTTTCGCCGTCAGAAAACCAATCCCATCTTGAGCGCTACCAATTGGGCCTATCCAATCAACAGCGTTTTTAATCCGGGCGCGACTTTGCTGCCGGATGGCACGACTCTACTGTTGTGCCGCGTCGAAGACAGGCGCGGCCATTCTCATCTGACTGTCGCTCGTTCTACCAACGGCGTGGACAATTGGCAGATCGAATCACGGCCTACTTTCCGAGCCGACCCTGAACAGTTCCCCGAAGAGCTATGGGGCATCGAAGATCCACGGATTACGTATGTCCCTGAGTTGAGCAAATATGCTGTCGTTTATACCGCTTTCACACGCGACGGGCCGGGAGTTTCACTTGCGCTCACAGAAGATTTTCATAAATTCGAGCGCTACGGCGTCATCATGCCGCCGGAAGACAAGGATGCGGCTTTGCTTCCCTACCGGATCCAAGGGCAGTGGGCGTTGATCCACCGCCCGGTCAGTGCTCCACGAGCGCACATGTGGTTGTCTTATTCGCCGGACCTGCGCCACTGGGGCAATCACAAGTTGATGTTAGAGGCACGTCGCGGAGCATGGTGGGATGCCAATAAAATCGGTCTGTCACCGCCACCGATCGAAACCCCTCAAGGGTGGCTGGTGATTTACCATGGCGTACGCCATACCGCGGCGGGCTCCATCTACCGACTGGGGCTTGCTCTATTTGATTTGTACGCCCCGGAATATTGCTTGAAGCGCGGCGACGAATGGATTTTCGGCCCGCAAGAAACCTACGAGCAGCGCGGGGACGTCGACAACGTGGTATTTCCATGCGGGTACACGTTGGCGCCTGACGGCGATACTGTTCGGTTATATTACGGCGCTGCGGATACCAGCATCGGGCTGGCGACCGGTAGTTTGCGCGCGATGCTGGAGTGGCTTGACAAGCATCAATCAAAAATTGTCGAGCGCTAAAAAATTTTTGTAAACGCGGTGGGCGTGATTGCGAGCGTCTCGATCGAGGTCAACGTGAACAATAATCTTCTATACAAAAATTATTTCATCGATTGTGAATCATTCCAGCGCGAGAAGCACGGCAGCTGGGTTCCGCAATACACAATCACCCGGCAGGTAACTGAATCAAATGATTTCCCGTCGCATCAGTATCAATTCACTCATACATTGCCCACTAAAAACGAGGCCGACTGTTTCGCGGTGCAAAAAGCACAGGAGTGGATCGACAAGAACCAAAAACCCTGAGGAGTTCTAATTGGTGGATACCTTGGGGACGAGGTATATCTCAGGGAAAGTGCGTCGCTATTCAATTTTTCCGCCAGAGCGCTACGGCTGATCGGAGCGGCAAGATTGACAAGAGCCTGAGTTAAGATTGAAGCTCTTGTGCTGTCTGCCGAGAAATATCCTCTGATTCACATACCATCAGCTTGTGGTGCGCAACGGCACCACAAGCTGATTTGAACCCGCAATCTGCCTTGACTGTTTGCTTCTACTGGGAGATTTTCAAGATTGATTCTTTTGTTCAGTATTGGACAGCAATCCCTGTGCAGGGATGTGCAACGTAAAGCGAATCGACCCGTGATAGAGCCCTAACGGATTGACCCTTTTGCTAGCCGCTAATCGCTTCGGTCGCTGCTCCGACGGGCGAATCATCGTTTCTCTGTTCTAGCCGCGAGCACTACCTGGGGCCTTTAGGAACACGAGATTACGAAGCCTGGAGAATACTTTCGACCACTTCCCATCCGTCGCAGCCGAGACGGAATGCAACGGCGGCTTAGTAACGACATACACGGTAAGGCGTTGGAGTTGCGGTATGGCCAGATACCATACCGGCGGGCGGACAATTTTGCGGCGGAGAAAACATTATGATGATTGTGCTAGGTCACTTCCTTATTGCAGCAGCAGCCGTGATCGCAACATCAGCGATCATCGGGTATTTTCTTACTAAATTACTGCTTCGGTTACTTCAAAAGGTGGATCTTTCGATCAGACTTTACAGAGGTAAGGTCCCTACGTTTTCTGCACCTCCCCGCATCTCCGACGCCGCTCTCAAACGTATCAAAGAGCTTCTCCCGCAATGGAGCAGAAGAAGTTTGGGCTGAGTACACAGACCCGACTCCCAGAGAAAAGTCGTGATATAGAAAAAGGCCCGGTCAAAGTCTTAGTGATTGTAGCTCAGTAGTAGTCAAGGCGGTAAGATCGTGAAGCAATCGAACTAAGACCGCAGCCTTCGTTGTCCTATCTTGCACCATCTTCCTCTTGGTGCGATGCGCTATCGATTAAGCCGAAGAGAAGTGGAAGAACATTACAAAGACCATCATGCTGATTCACAGCAGAACCAGTTGAACGGAAAACTATGATGCAACACCAGGACGAATGCAGATGCAGTTCGACAAGTGCCCCCTGAGATCGAGCTTATTTGTTTGTTTTGAGGCTTGGGTGAGTGCACAGGCCGCCGCCGAAAGCGCTGTCTCCAGTCGAACGGCTCCGAGATTCTGACTATCAGGATGATGGTGAAAGCGACACCGATCCACGAAACAGCGATTTCCAATGGAAGGAGCGGCCCATTGCGTATAAAAAACCCAGCCAGGGAAAATGATTATAGGTCGAAAGTCGTTGCCACGATTGGTTACGCCGGAGCTGGGGGGTCCAGGCTCTCTAAAAAAACGATATATAAAGAACGATATATAAAGATAGATAAGCGGCTGAACGCGTTTCTTTCGAAACATCGAAGGTTGCACGGTGGAATAACTGCGCGGCCAATCGGGCATGATTCCCTGTTGCAAATTATTCTTTTCACCTTGTTCACTATTAGACAAGACGCAATTGCTTCTCAGCCAAACGATGGTTACCTTTAACTAGACGCAGCTGTGTAATGGATTTTCGAAAGCTGTAATGGCCTGGGCCACGCTCTGAGCAGTGGCATGGGCTTCCGCTCCGGTTTGACTAGCGAACGTATTCCGCGGTTCCCCCACTCCCTCTTCCAATATCCGAAGGCTATCAGGAGCCTTTCAAGGAGAGAGTTTATGAATCCTTTCTATATTATCGCCATCCCGTTAGCGTTGGTGATCATAGGCATGATTTTGAACAGCACCGGCCTTGCTTACGATCAACCACCAAGTTCACAAGAACAAGATCCTACGAAAAAACTGGCGGCGGAAAAGGAGACCTACCGGAAGTTCTTCAATCTCCAGAGAACGCGATCTGTAACCAGACAGAAGAGGGTCGGGCAGTATAGCTGGTTGGTGATGGCCGCCTTTATCGGCGCCTTCATCTGGCTCTATACCGATACCGTGAACAAGACGAGCCTGTCGAGTCGCATTGCCGGGATGCAAACCTTGGCAACGGAAGAAGGCAAGCAGATGGTCCTGTCGGTGACACAGAGCGACGGCACCAACGTCAAATATCTGATTAAATTACCTCAAGCCGACAAACTGGCGGAAACCACTAAAGCACAAGAAGCCGTTACCAAAGAAAAGGTCTCATCCTGGGAGCTGGAGAGACTGGGCACGGCTTTGAGCATCGGCAATAATTCACTGCCAAACGGCATCGCGCTGCAGATGTCCCAAGCAGCAGTCGAAGCCAGATAGAGTCCG
>JAJONK010000197.1 GCA_021323355.1 Deltaproteobacteria bacterium | reverse complement strand
TCGGTTTCTTCGCGGCTGCGGCCGAGATAAGGCGCCATGTAATTGATCGTCTTTTCTTTCTGTTCGAAAAAGAACCTCATCGCCTCAGCAGTGGCTCTCATGAAGCGCACCACGTTGTCGCGGTTGCTCTTCAAATAAGACCGCGGAAGAAGCTCCCCGTTCTGTTGCCATGGGATGCCCAATGCTGGTAGCGCGAGCAGCATTTCATAGCCGCGCTTTTCGGCGATGAGATCGAAAGGCGGAGCGAAAATGCCGAACTGCACATCGCCTTTTTCCATCGAGGCAAGAATACTCGCCGGATCGGCGCTGGAATGCTGAACCAGTTTTACATCCTTTTCGGGATCGATCTTCAATCGGTTTAAGGCAAATCTCAGAGCAGTGTCGGGGATGGTGCCGAACGGCGCGCCGACATGGCCGGTCTTTCCTTTCAGATCGGTTATTTTTTTGATGTCTTTCTGTGCCATGATCTTATAGGGAAAAACATTGACCCACGAGCCGACCAGCACAAACGGCGGAGCGCCTTCCAATGTCGCGGTGACAAAAGCCGCGGCGCCTGCTCCCGTCGCCATCTGCATGCTGCCGCCGAGCATTGCCTGAACCGCGGCTGTAGTATTGGTCTTAACAATGCTGACATCGAGCCCGTGCTTCTTATAGAGGTTTTCTCTCTCGGCGATGACGAAAAGGCCGGCGCCCGGATTGACGCCGGCCTGGCCGACATTCATTTTCGCTCCCTGAGCCAAGCCCTGCGAAATCCCAAATGTCAGGATCAAGAGAGTCAGCATCAAGGTTTGTAATAAAATCCTAGCTGCATTCATCGATTTTCCTCCTGCGTTGAATCCGCGAGCACGCCGCTTACTTTTGCGGCTTCCACTTTTCCAGACGCTGCTCGACCGCTTTGAGCAGCTCGTTCAAAGTGGCGCCGAGAACCGCGATAATAACGATGGGAACGAACATCGCTGACATCTGAAAACGTTGCGCCGCCACTGAGCTCAGATAGCCGAGACCGGTTGCCGCGCCGTATTGCTCGGCGACGACGATGTAGACCAAGGCGCGGCCCAGGGCCACGCGCATGCCGGCAACAATGTAAGGAAGCGATCCCGGAACCGAGACTTTGAGAAAGATGGTCCTGTCCTTGGCGCCGAAGGCACGCGCCATCGTAATCAGACGATGGTCCGTGTTGGCGATGCCCACCATGGTATTGATCAGGATCGGAAACACTGCGGCAAGGATCGTCATGATGATTTTCGATATCGGGCCCAGGCCGAAAACCATGATGATCAAGGGCAGCAAGGCAATCAGCGGAGTGGCGTAAATACCCGAGAGCAGCGGATCAAAAGCCTTGCTGAGGTTGCGATACCAGCCCATTGGAACTCCGATGACAACACCGAGTATCACCGAAATCACAAAACCGATGGAGAAATTGGTCAGGCTGAACCACATGTGCTCCCAGATCGAGCCGCTGGCGAAAAGCTCGTAGCCTTTGGCGAGGATCTGCGAAAATGGCGGAAAATAAAACGGATTGAGAATGTGCGTGCGGGTTGCGATTTCCCAAGCTAGAAAAAATATTACGATGCCGATGATTCCAAGCCAGTTGGATGCAACCTCACGCAAGCGCGCCAGCCACAAGTTCGAGCTCGGCGGATGTGCCGCATCGATGGGCACGACTTTCAACGATTCTTGTTGCTGCTTGGACGTAGGCGGCTCCCTTGTTCGTGGTCATCGAATCTATTGTCATGGATAGCCAGTGTCAAGCATAAGCGCGTCCTGTATCAGCTTGATCATGACGAATGCCTCATGCAAATGGCGCCGCTCTAAAATCGATAGCTCTGCTAGGCTGATCGCATGATCGAGGGGCTGTTTATGACGATAAGCAGTGAGTTGCCGGCGCAGTCGCAGGTGCAGCAGGAAAGTAAAAATATCGCCCAGCGCGCGAGCATTTTCCTCAGTGAGGAGCGATCCCGACGCGCCGGCTGCTTCTAGTCTTGCGAGCGTGGAGCGCTCATGTGAACCGGCGCACAATGCAGCGGCGCGCGCCAAAGCTACGATGGGCCCGATGCCGCCTTTTTTCAAATCCACTTTGCCGTTATCAGCGCGAATCCTTTTGAAGAAGCCCAGCGGCGGTCGAAATTCAAGGGCTCCGCGAATCATGTGCCATAAGAAAAGCTTTTCACGGCGCGCGCCCGCAAGTGTTTCTTCCAAAGGTGTCAAAGAGAGATCACCGGCTACCGCGCGGAAGTCGAAAAAAATTGAGCTCTCTAACAGCGCTTGCGGCTCGGGCGTCTGTATATGGCGGATAAAAAGCGCTTTCCACTCGTTTAACGGCTTGCACCATTTGGTTGCCATGTACCCGCCGGCGCAAGGCGGAAAGCCGACTTGAATCAGCGCCTCCACAAGATAATTCGCCAGGGCTGCGAAATAATTTTGCGTCGCTGCAGATTCGCTCTCATAGACCAACGCATTGTCCTGGTCCGTCAGTAAAGCTTGTTCCAAGCGCCCTTCAGAGCCGAAGACGATCCATGCAAATGGCGCCGGTGGCGCGCCAAGACTCTGTTCGCCAAGATAGACCAACCGCCTCACCAGAGCATCATTGAGGCTGGAGACTATCCGGCCGATCTCAGTGGCCGACACACCGCCGGTGAAAAGCTTTTCGACCAACGCTGCGATCTCGCTCGCATAATTACCCAGTGCCGACGGTTCTTGGAGTTGATCCAAGGTGCGCCGGAGGTACAGCGGATTGTTGATCTGGTGACGCAGAAGATCGGTGCCGCTGATAACGCCGGTAATCGATGCCGCATCGACGACGGCCAAGTGGTGAATGTTATTCTCCAGCATGAGTTGTAAAGCGGCAAAGATCGGCGCGTTGGCATCGATTGTCTTCACCGGCCGTGACATCACTTGACTGACGCGCGCATCCGGACCGAGCCCGGCCGCCAACACGCGGCCGCGCAGATCGCGATCGGTGATAATCCCGGGCAAATCGCCTGCGATCAGTACCGAGCCGATTCCGGCTTGTTGCATCGTCGAGGCCGCCGCTGCGACGGACGCATCGGCATCGATGAAGACCGGCGCGCGCTTGATGAGATGCTTTACGGGCAGGTTTAAATTATACGCGGAATCGGTGAGGAGAGAGGCGGACATTCAATCAGCTAAAGCGACTGTGGCGATGAACCGGATAACAGTCTGGTCAGCGCGACCGCAACCAGCCACAGCACTCCGTAGAACATCAAGGCTATCCATCGCAATCGCTGTTCAGGCACATCGCCCGAAAGCCAAACTCTGACGGGTCGAGTAAGCGGCCCGGTCAATACCGAGAAAAACCAAAGAACTTTGTGTTCGGGTCTTTTGATGATCCGCGCCACCAGGATATGCAGCATCAAATAGAATAGGGCGATGAAACAGATAAAGCGCAGGAGGACGACCAGCTGCAAGACAAATCCGTTCATAAAAAGTCCACGCGAGGTCTCCTCGTCCCTCGCGTGGACACAACTCTAGCGCGCGCCGATCGGTACCCCGCGGCCTAATGGATCGGAGGTTATAGCCTGTCCGGATTTGGGATAACGAACGCTCGCCACCAGATCCTGAACCGGCTTGGGCGGCGCCTCGGTTAAGAGCGACACGATCCAGATTGTCAGGAAACCTACCGGTAGTCCGAAAGCCGCCGAGGCAATAGTCTGGGTGCCAAACCATGAAACGCCGTAGAAGCGGCTGCCGATCATATAATACGCGGTCACCGCGAGACCCGCGATCATGCCGGCGCAAGCCCCGGCTTTATTAGCGCGCCGCCACCAGATGCCCATGACCAGAGCGGGAAAGAAGGAGGCGCCCGCCAAGCTGAAAGCCCATGCGACCAGCTCGACTATGATGGCGACACGGAAAGTTGACACCCAAGCCGCTACCAGCGCGGTTATTACCAGCAAAACCTTGGTGATCATGAGTCGTTTGGCCAACGACGCTTTGGGATCGATGACGTTATAGTAGAGATCGTGTGAGAAGGCGTTGGCAATGGTCAACAGCAAGCCGTCTGCCGTAGACAGCGCCGCCGCCAGGCCGCCGGCCATCACCAGGCCGGTGATGACAAACGGCAGGCCGGCGACCTCCGGCATCGACAGCACCACGAAGTCGGTGGATTTGACCACGAAGTCCGCCCACTGAACGATGCCGTCGCCGTTCTTATCGATGACATCGAAAAGACCGGCGGGCTGCCAAAGCGTTACCCAACGCGGCAACTCGGCAATCTGCGTTCCGACCAAGCGCGCGTAGATGACAAACCGGGCGAAAGCCGCATAGGCCGGCGCGGTGAAATAGAGCAGGAAAATAAAAAACAGCGACCAGGCCACCGATGTCCGCGCCTGGCGCACCGATGGCGTTGTATAATAGCGAGTGAGAATATGGGGCAGGCCGGCGGTGCCTACCATTAGACAAAAGGTCAACGCCAGAAAATTCCACATGCCGACCCCGGTTGGCACTGTGAGATAACGGCCGATCGTGGCATCGTCGCTGGCTGCGGGGGCGGTCGCCTGCTGGGTGGCGAGCTTCGCCGCCGCCCTGAGTTTCTCGGCAGTCTCCTCATCGACGTTGCCTGCCTTGAGCTTGGCATTGGCCTGCTCCGCCTCTTTTGCCCACAAGGCGCGGGTCTCCTTCTCCCTGGCATCGCGGGTGATCTCGATTGCTTTGGCATTATTGGTCTGCAGCACCCGGCCGTAAGTCAGCTCGGGTATTGGAATCGCGAAAAGCTGGTAGGAAAGATAGACTACCGGCACCAGATAGGAAACGATCAGAATGATGTACTGAGCGACCTGGGTCCAGGTCACCGACTTCATACCGCCTAAAACGGAACAGAATAGAACACCGATTAGGCCGACGAACACGCCGATATTAAAGTCCAAGCCGATGAAGCGCGAGACAATCAGGCCGACGCCCGTTACCTGTGCGATTAGGTAGGTGAACGAGCAAGCAATGGCGGCGACGACGCCGATGATTCGCGCGAAATTACCGCCATAGCGAGCGCCGAGAAAGTCCGGAATCGTATAGGCACCGAACTGGCGCAGGTACGGCCCGAGAAAGACAGCGAGTAATAAATAACCCCCGGTCCAACCCATGACGTAAGCGAGGCCGGCGAAGCCTTGAGCCGAAAGCGCCCCAGCCATCGAGATAAACGAAGCGGCCGACATCCAATCTGAACCTGTGGCCATGCCGTTAAAGACAGCGGGAACGCCGCGACCGGCGACGTAATATTGATCGGGATTCGAAGTGCGGGTGATGATCCCGATGACAATGTAAATGCCCAGCGATAGGCCCATGAAGATCCAGCCAATCCACTGCGGCGACAGTCCGAAGAGCTGCTCGGCGATACCGATCAGAATAGTCACGCCTAAGAAACAGACTGTATAGAGGCCGAAGATTTTGCCCAGGCTCATGCCGCACCTCCTTCGTCAATGCCGTATTCTCTGTCCAGCTTGTTCATCAGATAGGCATAAACGGCAATCTCAATGACGAAGATCGCCAG
>JAJONK010000196.1 GCA_021323355.1 Deltaproteobacteria bacterium | reverse complement strand
GCTTGAATGAGCGGAGTGTCGCCGGAAATCATCGCGGTAACCGATGTGGTGCCACCGGAGAAATAAACGGTTTGCGCATCGATGTTGTTTTTGGCGAAGATGCCGGCGTCTTTAGCTACCCAGATAACTAGCTGATCCGCGCTGATGCCGCTGTAACCGATGGCGACTTTGGTCAGCTGCGCCGAGACAGCTGCGCTCCAGTGCATTACGGTCAAGACGAGTACCACTCGCATCGGCATTTTGTGCCGTTTCATGTTGTTTCCTCCGTGCTTCACAGATGACGTTCGCATCCTGCGCTGTTGCCCGATTCACTCGTCAATTTAATTAAACGCCCGGCGCCGATCTCGGCGCCGTTATCATACTCTCGTTAGTGCGGAAGGCTTGCGTTCGAACGCAGGCAAGTACCTTTACTTCTCGTTGTGCTCGCTATGTTATGAACGGTAGTTGGTCGTGTGGAGCAGTAGTCTTACCAATTCAGGAGCTTCAATTTATTCTTTGCGCTCTTGCCGATTTTGGTGCGCGGCGATTTGGCCGCGACGTGGTCTAACAGATCCTTTCCAAGGTTGCGCTCCTGGCCCGATCTTTCGACAAGACTAAAGCCCAGCGCAAAATACTCCTCGGGAGCAAGACTCTTTTCCTTCTTTAATGCTTCATACAGCGGGAACGCCGAATTACGGTACAGATCGGTGAACAGATCGAGTACCGGGTGCTGTCGGTGACTGGCCACTGAATGAGAATGTAATTTGAGCTGCGCCAAAGCGATTTGAAATTTGTGCTCCGGCTTGAACCCGGGAAATTCTTTGAGCGGATTTAGAAAGGCCAAGCCTTCCTTGTACCTCTTGGCCTTGATCAGACGCGCACCATGCCTGGCAAGCTGATCATAGGTTTGATCAACGTCGGCTTTCTTCATGACATGCAAGAAAGCAGTTTGAATTCGATCTTCGGCGATAATGGCTCTGTGCAACCTGTTCCAGAGCGCGTCCACTGTATCTTGGCGCCACTTGCCTTCTGACGAAGCTAACAGCTCGGCGATGCTCCACGCTTTGCTTGGTTCCTCACATGCCAGAAGCTCCTTGATCAACGCGGTGCGGGCCTCCGGCATCTTGCGCAGGGAACTTGCCGCCACATCGCGCCGGCGGTAGTCGGTGTCACCCAACTGTTCGATCAAAGTCCGCACCGTTCCCGGCGTGCCGAAGCCGGCCATTTTTCGCAAAGCAAATTTTTGCACGTCCGGATGGCGGCTTTCCAACAAGCGCGTCAATAGCGATCTGGAATCGTCCGGCAGCTCGTGTTTATCGAGCAGCTCCAGGGCCAAACGGGTCACTTCCGTCATCTCGGCCTCTTCGAGTAGCGGAAACAATTTGGCGTATTCGTCTTTGTGCAGATCGTGCTCGCGCAGACAGCGCAGCAAAGCCACCAGCGCGTGAGAGCGCAGCACCGGATGGTGTTCGGGACCAATGAATTTGAACAGCCAGCGACGGGCATCGACGCGGCCAAGCTGACCCAGCAAGCGGAGGACCGAAACCAGCGCCGGTCGCTGCTGTTTCTCGTCCAGCTTCTTGCCAAACCCTTCGAGCTCATCGTAGAAAAGCGCTTGCTCTTTATCATCCATTTCGCGGATCGCCGGCGTCATCAAATCGCAAACTGATTTGTTAAAGTCATCGCTTCCCGCCCGGAGCATTTCCAACAATGCCAGCCGAGCGCTCGATCCCTGAACGGCGCAGAGAATGCGCGCGGCATTGAGCTGCCAGGGTCTTGACGCGCCGACAAAATTTTTGATCAGCGGATCGACCACGGCGGCGCCCGCCTGACTCAACAGGCGAACAGCCCGTTCTTGTACGTCGCGATCCGGATCGTCGAGAAGCTTTAGAAAGCGTGGAGTTCCAGCCTTGGCTTGGACCTGCTCGAAGTAACGCAAGGCGTAATCTTTGAGGACGGGATTGGCATGCTCGAGCATCGCCCCTACGGTGTTAGTAATTTCCGAGCTCTGTAACTTAAGAGCTCCGAGCACCAGCAATGACGCGCAACGCTGCTCAACGGTGCCCTTGTCGGCCAATCCAAGTATTTGGTTCAGAACTTTGTCCATAGTGACGGTTGAACGTCATCCATGGCCAAAAGTCAAGAAATCGGTTTGACTGGCGCGAGAGCACAAAAAAAGGCCCAATCTCGCATGAGATTGGGCCTCCGGAAGTCAAGTTGAAGCCTTTTTGATCGGATGAATTCTTGACAGCCAGCCGTTAAGCGAACTCTCTCGGCGGTAATTACGACGCGGGACGCCCGGAGGTCACAATGAACCGGGCACGGCGGTTCTTTTCCCAACACGAATCGCTGTTCTCTCTGCACACCGGGATTTCTTCGCCGTAACTAATCATCGACAGCCGGCTTGCCGGAACACCGAGAGTCTCAAGATAGTCCTTGCTTGCCTGCGCCCGTTTGGAACCCAACGCTAAGTTATACTCGACCGTTCCGCGCTCATCGCAATGGCCCTCGATCTGCACTTGGGCCGCAGGATTCGCCTTGAGCCAGTCCGAATTTGCCTTCAGGATCGAACGGGCATCTGCCGACAAATCGGAGCGGTCGAAGGCGAAGAAAACATCTTTCAGCGGGCCTGAAGCCGCCATGCCTCCTTTTTGTAAATCGTCGAGGCTACCACCAGCGGATTTTTCGGCCTTGTTTTCAGCAACCGGTTTTTGAGCGGCCGCAGCCGTTGATTTTGCAGATGATGATGCGCTCGGATTTTCGGTCGTCCACTTTGGCTCTGGAGGATTTGCCGGGTTTCCGCAACCTAGCAAACTAATCATCGCTATTAGACTCCAACTGCGAACAGACATTTAGACTCTCCTTTCGAATTCGTGATTATTTGGGTTGAGAAGCCGGACAAGCAGCTGAAACGGCTCGAATTGTGATGCATTACATTAGAAGTGTCAACTAAATTGTTTCCAAGTAGCTCGCGTTGGAAATCTGTAGGCCGCACTTCTGGTAATTCGCCGCCATCCTGAAATAGAGTACACAAGCGGTCTCAGCCGCTAACCAATATATACTTAGGGAGGATCTACTTATGTACGGATGGCGCGCCCGCATTGGCCACGTGGCTCCGTCGCGCGGAGACACACTGGTTTATGAATTCTATAAAATGTTTCCAGAAGGTTTCATGATGTTGAACACCACCGGAACGGTTCGGCAATTGGTAGATAATGATTTCGAGAAACAATTGCAGCGCATTGAGGAGGCGGTGCAGGACCTGGTGGATAACAATTGCGATTCGATCATTTTTAGCGGATCACCTCTCTTTACCCGGCTTCCTTTCGGCACAGATCGCGAAATGGGGCAGAAGCTGACGGAGAAATTCGGCGTGCCGGTGGCCGCCGGACTGACAGCGGAGGTCGAGGCGTTAAAGGCAATGAAAATCAAAAAGCTCGTTGTCGGCACGCCCTATGAGGAAGAGATCAATCAGAGATTAAAACGGCATCTGGAAGCCTCCGGGTTCGAGGTGTTGCAGATTGCCGGTTACGGCGTCCGGAAAAATGCCCAACTCACCGACCTTCCGGTTCATGCCTCTTACAAAATCGCCAAGCGCCTTTATGCCAAGGGACGCGACGCCGACGGCATTTTCATACCGTGCCCCCGCTGGCCGACGATCGCGGACGTGGCATTGCTCGAAGAGGAGATCGGCAAGCCGGTGATCACCAGCAGCCTGGCGTGTATCTGGCACGCGTTGAAGCTCATCGACATCAAGGAAAATGTGAGCGGTTATGGACGGCTGATGGCAAGTCTTGGAAAGTAACGAATGCTTAGGTAACAGCTATGCCAGCGCGGTGCCCCAGACTTTTGCCGCCGTCTCGACCATCACGTCGAGCTTGCGGAATTGTTCGTCTTCGCTGAGAAGATTGCCCATGATGCTTGAGGCAAAGCCGCATTGCGGGCTCAACGCAAGCTGCTCGATGGGGATATAGCCGGCGGCCTCGTCGATGCGCCGCCTCAGTTCATCGACGGTCTCGACCCGGCCCACCTTGGTGGTAATGAGACCTAAAACAACCGTCTTGCCTTTCGGAACCAAGCGCAGCGGCTCGAAGCTGCCGGCGCGTTCGGTGTCGTATTCGAGCAGCAGGCGTGAGTGATTCAGGCCGTTGAAAAGCTTCTCCGCAATGACATCGTAGCTGCCTTCGCGGTGCCACATGCTTTGGCGGTTACCCCGGCATAAGTGAATTCCGAACGTGATATCGGGAAAATCGGCAATGACTTGATTGTCGGCTATGATCGAGCGCTCCATATTCCATTCCGGATCTTCGCCGCGCGCGCGCATGGCAGCCAACGATGGGCTATCTACATAGGCGGTGTAACCCGGAGCATCGATGCCGACGTAGCGACAGCCCGCTTCGGCCAATTGGCCGATCATTTGGCGTTCGACCGCAACCACATCCGCAACAAAATCGTCGATCGAGGGATAGATCGAACGTGAGTTTTCGCTATCAAAGCACTGCATGATTCTATCGGGTCCGATCAAGCTTACCTTTACCGGTCGGCGAGTCAGGCTCTGCGCGAAGCGATAGTCCTCGAGCAAGCGATTGCGCAGCAGCCGTAACCTTTGTGTTACACGCTTGCGATTGAGAAGAATGGGATCTTGTCCCTTCTCTGTTTTCGACCCTTCGGTATCTTCACGAGCGAGAATGTTGTGGTAAGTCTTTACGCCGCTCTGCCATTCTTCAACGCCAGCGACAACCGAGAAACTCTCCATGAAGTTGGTTCGGCGAAACTCGCCATCGACGACCAGAGGCAGATGATGCGCCTCCTGCGTGGCGATGACTTCACGGATCGCCTCATCTTGAATTTTTTGTAGCTCCTCTTCCGAGATCTCGCCGCTACCCCATTTAGAAAATGCATCTTTCAGCTTGGCGGGCCGGAGCAGGCTCCCAACCAAATCGACACGCAATGAATTCAAATTCTCGGCTAACGAAAGCGTCATGTTCTCTTTCCTTTGTGGTGCGCCAATATCTAGATCTAGCATCCCACTCCATGTGCCGGAACAACGCCAAAGGACTGCTCGTGAAACTGCGTATACCTTGCGCACAGGGGCACCCGACCTACTCTCCGGCATTGCCGTGTAGAAGGCCAGGATGATATGAATCGATATATACTAAATTGCGGCAGTACAGTAGTTTTCGCCTTCGTTGAATGCGTCGGCCAGCCCGGGCGAATACCTCGAACTATAACTGCTAGGTATTGGCTGGGTTTCGTTTAAGTATAGGCATTCGACAGCCGCTCTTGGAAACCGTAAGACGATCGACAGCTTGATCAGTCCGGCGGCTTAGACTTAACTACCTGATGGACACCGTTCAAGCATACTACCTTCTTGCCGCCCTGCTAGTCCTCGCCGGTCTGGCCGGTCTCGTCCTTCCGGGATTGCCGGGATCACCGCTGATCTTTGGCGGACTTTTTATCGCCGCTTGGGCTGAAGATTTTACCTACGTCGGCGCCGGCACATTGATTGTCCTGGCGGTGCTCGCGGTCCTTACCTATGCCGTCGACTTC
>JAJONK010000195.1 GCA_021323355.1 Deltaproteobacteria bacterium | reverse complement strand
CACCAGAAGCTCTAGAAGAAAGGAGCTGATGACCCCGCCGATCATGGGTGCGGCAATTCGCTTCATCACGTCGGCCCCGGCGCCATGACTCCACATGATGGGGAGCAGGCCCATCAAAATCGCCATAATCGTCATCACCTTCGGTCGTATTCGTTTCACCGCGCCTTCGATAATCGCCTCGTGGAGATCCTTGATCGTTCGCATGCGCCCTTCACTGCGCCATTTTTCGTACGCGTGCTCCAGATAGAGAAGCATGATGACGCCGGTTTCGGCGTCGACACCGGCCAAGGCGATGACCCCTACCCAGACAGCCACGCTCATGTTGTAATCCAATAGATAAAGCAACCAGACAGCTCCGATCATGGAGAAAGGAACCGCCAACAGCACGATCGCGCATTGTGCCACCGACTTGAAGTTGATGTAGAGCAACAAAAAAATAATCAGCAGGGTAAGCGGCACAACATAGATCAGCCGCTCTTTGGCTCGCTGCATGTATTCATACTGACCGCTCCATAACAGTGTATACCCGGTCGGGAGCTGGACCTGCTCTAGCACTTTCTTCTTCGCCTCTTCCACATAGCTACCGATATCCCGGCCAGTCATATCGACATAAACATATCCCGCGAGCTGAGCATCTTCGTCACGGATCATCGCGGGTCCGGAACTCAGCCGAAGATCTGCCAGTTGGCCCAGAGGCACCTGCGCTCCATTCATAGTGGGAATCAGGATGCGCTTTAATCTTTCGGGATCATCGCGCAGTTCCCTGCCGTAGCGCACGCTGACGGGGTAGCGCTCTCGCCCCTCCACCGTCGTCGTGATGCTCTCGCCGCCGATGACCGATTCGATAAGCATCTGGATCTCCTCGATCGCTAAACCGTAGCGCGCGATCTCGTCACGCTTCAATTCAAAATCGAGGTAGTAACCCCCTGTGACCCTCTCCGCAAATACCGTTCGCGTGCCCGGTATCATTTGAAGCGCCGCCTCCAGATTCTTGCCGATCTCTTCGATTTTGCCCAGGTCAGGACCGAAGATTTTAATGCCGATCGGCGTGCGGATTCCGGTGGAAAGCATGTCGATACGGTTCTTGATCGGCATGGTCCAGGCGTTCGCCACGCCTGGTAGCCGGAGCTTCTTGTCCATCTCCGCGACCAGCTCGTCCCATGTGATAGCGCGTGTCTTGCCGAAGAGGAGATCGCCAACGGGTATAAGTGGGCTAGGCCAGCCGGACCGATCCACGGGAATTTGCCGCCACTCGGACTCCGGTTTCAGCATGACCGTCGTTTCACCCATGCTGAACGGCGCCGGATCCGTCGAGGTTTCAGCCCTGCCGGCTTTGCCGAAAACCCATTCCACTTCAGGAAAGCTCTTTAGGATCCTGTCTTGCATCTGAAGCAGCCTAGCCGACTGGGTCACTGAAATTCCCGGCAGCGTCGTCGGCATGTAAAAGATCATTCCTTCGTTTAACGGCGGCATGAACTCCGAGCCCAGGCGCATAAAAGCTGGGACCGTAAGAATGAGCGCCAGAAGCGCAAGCGCAATCGTGCTCTTTCTAAACCGCAGCACCCAATGGATCACCGGCATGTAAACAGCGATCAGAAACCGGTTCACCGGATTTCGGGCCTCCGGGCGAACACGACCACGAACCAGCAACACTAGCAGTACAGGAGCGAGGGTGATGGACAGAAAAGCGGCAAAGAACATCGCAAAAGTCTTGGTGAAGGCTAAGGGCTTGAACAGTCTTCCTTCTTGAGATTCCAGCGTAAAGATCGGCAGGAAAGAAACCGTGATGATGAGCAGGGAAAAGAACAGAGGTTTCCCGACCTCCTTTGCAGCTTCGATGAGAACCTCCGTCCGACTGCCGGGCCGTCCCGTCTCCTCCCAGTGCTCCAGCCGCTTATGGGCGTTCTCCACCATGATGATCGCGGCGTCTACCATCGCGCCGATTGCAATGGCGATACCGCCCAAGGACATGATATTGGTAGTCAGATTGAGCAAATGCATCGCGATAAAAGAGATGATGATCGCGATCGGCAGCGTGATGATGACTACCAAGGCGCTCGGAATATGAAAGAGGAAGAGTATGATGACGGCGCTGACAATCAAACTTTCTTCAATCAATTTTTCCTTGAGAGTGGCGATCGAGCGGAGGATGAGGTCGGATCGATCGTACGTCGTGACCATCTTTATCCCGGGCGGGAGAGAGGGCTCAATCTCGGTGATCTTCTGTTTGACGCGCTCGATCAAGTTAAGAGCATTTTCGCCGTGACGCATGACGACAATGCCGCTTACGACCTCGCCCTGGCCGTTTAGTTCAGCTATGCCGCGCCGCATATCAGGTCCCAAAGTCACTGAGCCGATATCCCGAATGAGGACTGGCGTGCCGCGCTCTCCAGCCACTGCGATCGTTTCGATGTCCTTGGTCGATCGAATATAACCCCTCCCTCGAATCATGTATTCGGCGCCGCTCAATTCGATGGAACGGCCGCCGACCTCGTTATTGCTCATGCGAATGGCGTCCACGACCGTTTTGGGCGAAAGACGATAGGCCGCCAAACGGTTCGGGTCGATGTTGACTTGATACTGGCGCACAAAGCCGCCCAAGCTGGCGACTTCAGCGACTCCTTCCACGCTGGCGATCTGGTAGCGGAGATACCAGTCTTGCAGGCTGCGCAATTGTGCCAAGTCATATTTGCCGGTGGTATCAACCAAAGCATATTGAAAGACCCAACCCACCCCCGATGCGTCGGGTCCTAGAGCGGGGGCAACACCCTTCGGCAGCCTACCACTCACCTGATTCAGATATTCGAGAACTCGGCTTCTCGCCCAGTAAATATCGGTGCCGTCTTCGAAGATGATGTAAACGTAAGAGAAGCCGAAGTCGGAAAAGCCCCGGACGAATTTCACTTTGGGAGCCGAAATCATCGTCGTCACAATCGGGTAGGTGACCTGGTCTTCCATGATCGTCGGATTTCGTCCCATCCATGGCGTATAGACGATCACCTGAACGTCGGATAGATCCGGCACGGCATCCAACGGTGTGTTCTTCAGCGCCCAGATCCCCATGGCGCTCAAAAAAATCACTATCAGAAAAATGAGAAATCTATTTCGAGCACTTGCTTCAATGATTCTTTCGATCATAAATTTCGCTCGTATCGTTTATGGCTTCTGGCTTGTAGCTCGCTCGCAGCGCTGCCTCTATCGCTATGCCAACAGCCATAAGCTACGTGCCGCTCCGGCTAGCTGGCAACAACGCTAAACTTTTCCTGAATTTCTTTCTGCCCTGGGCGCCGTACGATGACGGTCACTTCCCATTGCCCGGCCATCGCCAGCATTGTTTTGGTCTCGTAGAAACCATCTTGTGACAGCTTCCCTTCTCCTCTGGACGGAACCATTCCTGGCATCGTCATGTTGAAGACAAAAGAGACCTGCGCATCCTTGATCGGCTGTCCGGACTTGTCTGCGATCTTTAGCCGAATGACATTTTCTCCCGCTTTGGGCTTCTCAGGCTGGGTGAGTAAGGTTAGCGTCAAGTCCTGTACTTTCTTTTCCTGCGGACCGCTTTTCAACGGGGGCTTTGACTCCATCCCCTTCATTCCTTCCATGCCCGGCATGCCCGCCATTCCGGCCATGGCGCCCATCGCTTCTTTCAGTCGGCTTTCCGAATCTAACAAGAAGCTGGCGCTCGCCAGAATGCGTTCTCCGGGAGAGAGTCCCGCAAGGATTTCATAGTAACCGTCGAACTTATTGCCAATCTTCACCTCGGCGGGCTCAAAGCGCCCCTCGCCCTTGTCGAGAAACACGAGCTTTCTGAGACCCGAGTCCAAAACCGCTTCGTCAGGCACAGCCAGCTTCCGACCGGCGTTGATTTCTATTTCTGCATTCGCATACATCTCCGGCTTTAAAATGAAGTCGCGGTTTGAAAACTCCAATCGAACTTTCGCCGTTCGAGTTTTTTCTTCGAGAACCGGAGAGATCCACGAGACCTTGCCGACAAAATCCCGCGCTGGATACGAAGCGACGTTCATCTTTGCCTTTTGTCCGACGCGAATATGAGCGAGCTCATATTCATAGATATCCGCATTCACCCAGACGGTGGATAAATCAGTGATCGTATAGAGCTCTTTATCCGGCATGACCCTCATTCCTTGAACAGCGTCCCTCTTGATCACAAAACCGCTGATCGGCGCGAAGAAGGTTAGCGTTCTCTGAGGTTTGCCGGTTTTCTCCAGATTGTTGATCTGCTCCTCTGAAATATCCCACAGGCTAAGCCGGCGGTGCGCCGATTCCAAAAGCGCATCGGATCCTGCACTGATTTCTTTTATGGAGCTTGACCCGAGTGTTTTTTTTGCATTGAGAGCCAGAAGATATTCCTCTTGGGTGGCGACTAAGTCCGGACTGTACAAAGTAAACAGCGGCTGTCCCTGGCGCACGAGAGTTCCGGTGTAATTCACCAGGAGTTTTTCGATCCAACCTTCAACTTTGCTGAAGACTTGGGCGACCCGGGTCTCGTCATACGTGACGATTCCGACAGTGCGAATTTTTTTTATCATCGGCCGGATCTCGGCGGTTGCCAGTCGGATGCCCACCAATTGCTGCCTTTCAGGACTTACGTTGACTCCGGCCGAAGTCATATCGTGCCCCTGCATGGATTGACTGCCGCTGGCCGTTGCCGTATCGGCATGATCGGACGACTCGCGATTTGCTTTCGGATCGCTCTGCCCTCGCCAATAGCCGATCGCAAATACTCCCGCGAACATGATCAGGGCTCCCAAAACCTTTAGCATCTTCATATTTGATCTCCCGACTAAGCTCTTATTCAACCTGACTAAATCTCGCTAACTATTGCAGATCCCTGCCGACGGCCCGTTCGAGATCGGCGAGGTTTTGCACGAAGCTAACCGTGGCTTTGTAGTAACCCATCCGGGCTTCCCGCAGCGCTCGTTGGGCTTCGAGCAGGTTTACGAACTCCACCCGTCCCGTCTGATAAGCGGCGAGAGCGGATCTGAAGGACAGCTCGGCTTGCGACAACAGCCCCTCACGATAGAGCTGCAAGGATCGCTTTGCCGCCCGCACTTTCGCCTCCGCTTGCGCGACTTCCTTCACAGTCATGTTTCTCATTGCTTCGCGACCGGATTTCGCAGCGTGAATCTCTGCCAGACTCTCTTCGACCTCATAGGTGCGTTTCCCGGCAGTCCAGGGAGAAAAGGGGATGGTGATATTCACCATGGCCGCATAACGATCTTTATTCATTTCAGTGGGCATTCGCATGTAGTCCCAGCCAACCATGAAATCAGGGTATTTCCGGTTTCGGTCCGCCAATTCGTACATCACTTCGGCCCGCTCGATCTCCTGTTGCGCGCCGCGCAACTCCGGGCGGTTCGCCAGCGCCAGCTCATCGAGACCGGAAGCGTCGACCGCGATATCGCCGGGCTCGAGATCCGTAGGAATCTGAATCGGCGAACGTGGCGGGCGATACATCGCCGTGTTGAGCTTCACCGTAGAGACGCTGACTTCTTCTTCGGCGACGATCA
>JAJONK010000194.1 GCA_021323355.1 Deltaproteobacteria bacterium | reverse complement strand
CTCAACTCCCTATGCTTCTCCAGAACGAGGCAGTCTATTCAAAGGCGCATTTGACGCCGACAGCTACTGGACTGCGTTCGATATCACCCCGATCGTGCTGGCTTACAATACCAAGCTAGTAAGCGCCCAGGAGGTGCCTAAGAATTATCAAGATCTTTTGAATCCCAAGTGGCGCGGCAAGATGAGCCTCGGCACCGAAGATTACGATTGGTTCTCGGTCATGTTGGACCACATGGGCAAAGACAAGGGACTCGACTACATGAAGAGCCTGGCGAAGCAGAATTTGCACATGCCGGGCTCGAGTAGCGTGATGAGAGTCCAGTTGTTGCTCGCCGGCGAATCGTCGATCGCCATAGCGGCCCGTGGCCGTCGAGTCGCCGAGCTCAAATCTAAAGGCGCGCCCATCGATTTTCGAATTTTCGATCCTTATGCCGGCGAACCCGATTTGCTGGCATTGCTGCAGCGGGCGCCTAACCCCCACGCAGCGATTCTCTTCTACGACTGGTTGATCTCGCAGGACGGTCAGACCAAGATGTCCGACCAGACCGGCCGCATTTCGGTCAGAAGAGGAGTCAAGCATCAGCCCTGGCTCCAGGAATTACTGCAGAAGGATTTTGTCTTCGTCACGCCTAGCTCGAGAGCCGTGAACTTAAAGGAAGTGACAGAGCTCTACCATCAGGTGTTCGGATTGCATCAGGCCCGATAAGATTTTTCGTGCGGCGTGGCGAACGAGTCACGCCGCACTTTCGCCAACTTTCAGGAAAGAAATTTCTAGGCTCTAAGGTTCGGATAAGCTGCGGGCCATAAATACACACGGACTCCCCGGCCGAACGCGTTCTCAGGCGCGAACGTCTTGAACAGAGCGCAGTGGTTGAACGGTTTGAACGTCTGGAACGGGGCGTTGAACGGCTGTTATTTACTACTCTCCCGCGCGGCGCACCAAGAAAGCATTTCGATCTGTGCCATGGTTTCGACGATGGACCCCGCCCGCGACACCGCGCTTTCCGCTTCATCAAACGGTTCGCCCAACGCAAGCAGCACCGAGACCGCAAGCATGGCGGTGCGGCCGACACCCCCGGCGCAATGAATCAGCAGCGCTTCCCCGGAGCGCAATCGATTCGCTAGATCATTGGCAAGCGCCCAGAACGCGTCCCGATCTGCGGGCACGCCGCCTTCACGGATTTCAAAAGGCACGACGGAACAGGGAACTGCCCCGGTTTCCAAAGCGTCCGCATATTTAGAAGATTTCAGGCGGATTTCGTACTCTTCGGTGAGACAGATAATTGCGGCCACCGCGTCACTCTTCAGCTGCTGCCAAACCTTCTCGATCGTTTCAAAGCGGCCGGGCATGCTGTGCAGCAGCAGTGTTCCAGAAACCCGAGCGGGAAGATCCACGCGACGAAACATCTCAAATCTCCGTTGTCTGCAGCCAATCCATGTTGCTGTTCAAGAATCTTTGCTAATCGTCATCGCACGCCGAGATGTTTATGTAAAGATTGAACGTTAGCGAAGGAGACGGCTTGAACGGAGAGGAGGCGGTTGAACGATTGAAGCTTTTGGAATGCGCTTAAATATCATACTCCCATTGACACCTGATTTTTGAATCCGCTAGATTGGCGTTGCTCACGACAATGCGAAAAATTTTCTGCTTTTCATTCATCTGGCTTCTTGCCTTTCTCTCGGCAAATTCTTTCGGACACTTCACCGGCAAAGGCCATGTTCACACGGTTTCGGAAACAAAACAGGATTTTTTGAATTCCGATTGCCGCTCGACCGCCTCCTGCGATCTTAAAAGATTCACGTTGACAACGTCGGTTTACGAAGTCTGGTTTAGCGACGATCCGATTTATCCCACTTATGGCAACAGCGTAGTAATGGAGTATCAGACCGACTCAGTGGCTGCGCTCGAGAAATACGCGATCGTTCAATTCAAAAAAGGTTGCGTATTTTACAGTTCAAAAACTAACGGCGGGAAGATCACCAGGAAAATAAATGACACCGTGCCGAGCTTTGGCGAGAACGTTCCTTTTTGCTTTCCGGAATGGGTCATCGACTCACAGGACACCGATCCGGCTTACAACAGCGATCCGAATGGCGGGAGATTCTCTTTATTGAGATGGAATAGGCCCGGGTCCTATGATGAGCGCACCCAGAAATTCTATGGGACTCAGAAACCAAGAAGACCGGTCGTTTACATGGCCGATCATCCCAGCGGCGCCTTTGTTTCCGGAATCGGCATGAAAAATGTCGCGCTGGAATTCAATACCTGCATCTACAAGGCAAGTGAGGTCCCGGAAAACACGCGACGAGAGGACATAAACTTTGCGACCCCACTCACCTGCTTTGGCTGGCAAAATGTGTATGTTTACGACTTCGATAGAGGAAAGTTCCAGACCGATATAGCGGATGTTCCGAGGTGGGAAGAGCCATCCGCGCGGCTCGAAAAGCGGCAAGAGACACCGGCGCGGCTTGATCTATATCTCATAGTGATTCTCATCACTTTATTCATTGCACTAGCGCTGCTGATTTTTTCGGCGCTAAGCAACTTCCTCCGTCAAAAAGATAGTCGCCATCCCTAGAGCTGCGACACCGCTGCTTTGTCGATTCCAAGGAGTCATTGGGAGGAGCCAAATCCATTCAGATCCGAGTTTATGGCAACCTTAGACTGTGCGCTTCAAAAACCGCACGATCAAGACGATCAGCTTTGCACGATACTTTTTGGCTCCATGCGAACTCATCAGCTATAAACGCTTAGCTGAACTCGCTGATATATTAGGTGCAATGAAATGCAGTTTCGGTTCATTGGATAATTGTCCAAACGAAAGAGTCGCTGAGATCTAGCAGTTAAATAGCCCCGATACCCGCCAATACTGACTTGACCCGCTTCGTTGCGATCCTGTATAGCTCCGAACACGGAGGGCACGGATAATGAACAAGACGCGACGACGATCCGCGCGCGCAAGATGGGCGCAAATAACAGCGCTCGTGGCTTTGATTGTGATGCTGCAGGCGCCGACGCGAGCCGCCGTAGCGGCCGAACGCCTCCGGGTCGCCCATTCGACTCTCACCGCAACCAATTCCGTGCTCTGGGTAGCGCGTGACCGCGGCATTTTTCCGCGCCACGGTCTCGATGTCAGCTTGATCTATGTCGCCGGTGTGCGCTCGATGCAAGCGCTGCTCGCTCAAGAAGTCGAAATCGGTTCGGTCTCGGGAACGACCGCCATCCAAGCGAATTTGTCAGGAGCGGATAGCGTCATCATCGGCGGCATCTCCAACAGCGTGCTCATGTCGCTTGTTGCCACTCCTGATATCACAGCCGTCGAAGCGCTGCGCGGCAAGCGGGTAGGCGTCACCCGTTTCGGTTCTCTTTCCGATTTCATGGCCCGCTCTTACTTGACGCGGGCTGGGGTCACGCCGGACCGGGACGTCGCCATTCTTCAGACCGGCGGGTACCCGGAAAGCGTGGCGGCGCTACAGGCAGGCGGAATTCAGGCGGCGATGTTGAGTCCACCGTTCCATACGATCGCCATCAGACGGCTGGGTTTTCGCGAGTTGATCGATCTGAGCCGGACGACAAAATATCAGTCCAATGCTTTGGTTACGCTGCGGCGGTTTGCCCAGTCAAAGCCGGCCGTCCTCACCGCGTTCATGGAAGCCTATACGGAGGCAGTCCGCGTCTTCAAACAGGAACCGGAGTTCACGCTTGGAGTGCTGGGCCGCGCTATGCGGAGCAATGATCGGCAGATCTTGGAAGAGACGTACGGCTTCTACCGCGACTACTTCGCAGATATACCTCAGCCGACGCTCGAGGGGGTACAACTCATTCTCGACGAGCTGGCGCCACGTACTCCGAAAGCGCGGGAAGCGCGGCCCCAAGATTTCGTCGACCTGCGATTCGTGCAGGCGCTCGATGCGGCGCGTGGCAAGAAAAGTCCGTGAACTGATGAGTTCTCTTCCGCAACCTACACCGGAGAATTTAATCCCATAAGGAGTTCGATGGTGAATGACATAATCTCTATAGACGCAGAGCGCATGATCGATGGTCGCGGTGGTCCTGCGGTGGAGCCAGCGCGAGTTGTCATTCAAGGAGAACGGATCAGCGCCGCAGGGCCCGCCGACCGGATCAAAGCGCCGGAGGGCGCCCGCCGGATTTCTTTGGGAGCGCGCACCCTCCTGCCCGGCCTCATTGATGCGCATGTTCACCTCAAAGGCTGGCGCAGTTCCAATCCCGACGACGTGCTGATAACGCCGCATCCATTGGCGGCATTGCGCGCCGCGGCCGACTGTCGCAAGTTGCTCCATGCGGGATTTACCACCGTGCGTGACTGCGGTGGTTGCCTGGGGCCCCACTTGCGCGATGCCATCGCCGCCAAAGAAATCCCCGGGCCGAGAATTCTCACCGCATACCGGGGACTGTCACAGACGGGACGCGTGAAGAAGGTCACTTGGGCTCTGGATATCACGCCGCTGCGTCAGGAAGTCGATGGAATCGACGATTGCGTGCGGGTTGTCAGAGAGCAGATCGGCCTCGGCGCTGACTTGATCAAGGTATCGATCACGGGCCGGGTCTATGCCCCGCAAAGCGATCCAGGGCAAACCGCGTACACATCGGAGGAGATCCAGGCGATCGTCAAGGAGGCTCACCGGATGGGCCGGCGGGTGGCGGCTCACGCTCAGGCAACCCAGGGCATCAAGAACGGAATCCTGGGCGGAGTCGATTCCATCGAGCACGGAATTTATTTGGACGAAGAAGCCTGTCAATGGATGCGCGAGCGAAATACCGTGCTCGTCCCTACCCTCGCCTATTTCTATCGCATAGCCACGTTGGGTGAAGGTCTGGGATCGCCGGCCTATGCTGTGCGTAAGGCCAAAGAGGTGGTCGAAGCCCACATGAAATCATTTGCCCTAGCGATGCGCATGGGAATTACCATCGGCATGGGGACCGACTTTGAAGGCTCGGCGCTTTTCCCGCACGGAGAGAACGGCGCTGAATTCGACCTGATGGTCGACGGAGGCATGGCGGAGCGCGATGTGATTGTCGCGGCCACCGCGACCAATGCGGCGATCTTAGGTATCGAGCAGAAAGTCGGAACAATAGAGACGGGAAAGTTGGCCGACCTCATCGCTGTTCCAGGCAACCCGCTCAAACAGATCTCCGCGCTGCGCCAGGTGGAGTTCGTAATGCAGGAAGGCCGAATCGCCCGCTGCCGCATTGAAGGCGTCCCGGAGGACCTTCTATAAAGGAGCAGCACTCATCATCAGGGCAATGCCCAGACGGAAGCAGAGGCTCGAAAGTTATCTTGCAGAATCGGTCGTTAGTGCGCGACTGCTGGACCAACTGGTTAAAAGCTTCAGAATAAGCCCGGTGCCGATACCCCACACGCCGTTGATTAAAAATGCCGTCAGCAGCAGAGGCGGATGCCAACCGCCGCCCATGGGTCTTCCCTTAAGCGGTAAAACCACCATAAGAGCAACCAGGGAAGGCAGAATGGCGCCAAAAAGAAATGCCGCAACCCAGTAGGCGCCGCTCGGAGGAAAGC